>DATLQY010000309.1:0-14317 GCA_035534975.1 Pirellulales bacterium | reverse complement strand
TCGGTCGCAGCCCAGAACTTCGCCTCGATAACCAATGGCTTCCTCCCATCCGAATCAGTTCCGATCAAATCCGGTATGGAGCCGCCTGGTCCACCCTCTTGGGTGCGAAAACAGAGGGTCTCAGGCAGAGAGGGAACTCCGAGATGTCGAACGAAAGCCAGTAGCGCACGCTTGGCAACGGGGCTGTCGTGCAGAATATGTGCCAGCGATTCCGTAGCCCAATTTTCCGGGTGGGCGGCGAACCGCAATGCGAGATGACTGAGGAGGGTATGTGTGGCCAAAGTTCAAATCTCCCGTGAGTCAAGATGCCGTGATGTTGAAGTTTACCCGCCCACTGCGAGCGGTTATCACCCTCCCTGGAAACCCACTGGTCGATCGCGTTTCCCGGTAATTTGGCCCACTGCAAACGCGAAATCCTTGGGCGCCGGCCGGGCCAGACGCGCCACGTCGCGGGCATCCCCTCCGTCGCCGCCGCCGCTTCATCAAGCAATCTATCGTCGGCCGTGTCGGCCGGCAAGTTCGCGGCTAGAATCGCTCGCCGCGCCGGCTCCGATGGACAACCGACTTGCAGCACGACATCGAAGCGGCTGGGCCGCTCGCTCAGCGCCGGCTCGACCGCCGCCAGGTCGTTCGTCCTGGCGATGAAGATCACGCCGTCGTTGTTCTCGAACCCGTCGAGTTGGCCAAGGACCTCGCCCAGGACCGCGTCGGAGCAATGACCCGATCGCTCGTCGGCGTCAAGGTCGATGTCTTCCATCAAGACAATTGACGGCGCCAGCTTGCGCGCCATCTCGAACGTTTTCCGCACCGCCTCGGGCGAGTCGACGTCTCCCGCCGTGATGTATACGAACGTGGCGATCCGCAGCCCGGCGATGATCTTGCCGATCAGCGTCTTGCCGGTCCCCGGCGGACCGTGAAGGATGATGCCTCGTTTTAGTGGCACGCCGTCGCGGCGGAAGGCGTCGCGGCGCCGGAAGATGTCGATGGTATTGCGTTCCACGGCATCGCGGAGATCGGGATCGAGGGCAATGTCCGCCCAGGACTGCGGCTCGAATCGCTCCAGCGGGCTTCGCCGAGGTGGTCAGGCCGGTCGAACTACGGCAGATGCTGGTCGATCAACTTGAATCGGGCATGCGACTCAATGATTTGGCCAGGTGATGCCCCAGTACATCGCCGTAGGCCTTGCTTCCGCCACGCTCCTCAACCAGACTGGAGCGAGCCAACCGGATCGCCCCCAATTTCTCGGAGCCAAGATGACCACCGTGCGAGTTTTCCGCTGGTTGCTGATCGTCGTGACCTGTTTCACATCTTCCGGCACCGCCCGCGCCGAAGCCGACGACCTGGGTACGCGCTTGATGCACTCGACGTTCAAGCTGACCAACGGCAAGTCCAATGGGACCGTGTTCCTCCTGAGTCGGCCGAAAGCCGATGGCCAGCCGCAGACGATCATGATCACGGCGGCACACGTCGTCGAGCAGATGGAGGGCGAGGAGGTCGACCTCATGACGCGCAAGAACGGACCTGACGACTCGGTGGAAAAAGTACCCGTCAAGATCCGCATCCGCCAGGAAGACAAGCCGCTCTGGGCCAAGCACCCGGCACTCGACGTGGCGGCGCTTGCGATTGCGTTACCCAAGGAAGTCGAGCCAGCGCTCCTGTCGGTCGACTTGCTGGCCACCGACGACATGCTCAAGCAATACGAGGTTCATCCGGGCGACCTGCTCCGTTGCGTCGGCTACCCGCATGCCGGCCAGTTCGAGGCGAACACGGCGGGCTTCCCGGTGGCGCGGCTGGGCTGCGTGGCCAGCTTCCCACTCCTCCCGACGAAAAAGACCAACGGTTTCCTCTTCGATTTCAACGTCTTCGAGGGGGACAGCGGAGCGCCGGTCTTTCTGGAAGAGCACAATCGTTTCTATGCGGGCAAGGTGCAGGAGGGACGCGTGCAGTTGATCCTGGGGCTGATCAGTGGGCAGCACATGATCGACGAGCAGTACAAGATGATCTACCAGTCGGGCATGACCCGGCACCGCATGGGGCTGGCGATCGTCATGCACGGCGCCTCGATTCGCGAGGCGATCGAGCTGCTGCCCAAGCCAGCGGGGTAATTGGCGACGACGATAGTGGGCCGTCGCTCGCCAGAGGCGAGCTTGTCCCACCCTACGGACTATTTTTGCTCGTCGGCACCTCCCAGGACCCATTGGGTCAAGACGCCCAGGAGGCCGGCGATGGGCATCAAACCCCAGTAGAACGCCAATAGAAAACGGTAAAACTCAGCCAACTTCGCGACGATCGCGAGACAGTCGTCGAAGGTCACGGTTTGTGGTCCGTTGACCGTGATCAGGCTAAAAGCCAGAAAGACGGCCGCAGTCGCCACGGGTGCGAACGCTCCCAAGCAAAATGACCTTGCGTAACTTCCACCTTGCCTGGCCCCAATCCAGAAGATCGCGGGAAAAGCGGTGCCAAGCAGCATCATGGCCAGTCCTGAATACCAGCTCGGCGCAGGAACAAGAGCGCCCAGCGCCGCGGCAATCATGGTCATGGCGGCGAACATCATCCGCAACGAGAATTGGGGGCGGGTGGCCATGCATAGCATTCTAACACTCGCCGTGCGACCGCGGTGTGATCGTCGCACCGATTTTCTTGTGTCCCAGGGTCCCGGATCTTTGGCATGCAGGGTCCCCGAGAGATAACATCCTACGACTGAATTGGTGGCGGGACACGGGATCGCGAATCGCTGACGTGGCCGCGGAGCGGCCGAAGATTTCGTTCCCACGCGGAGCGTGGGAACGAGGAAACGCTGTGAGGTTGGAAAGTCTGACCTACGATTTCGCCCGGCCCTTGGACTGCGCGGCCAACTCGTCGTCGATCCAGGCTTCCAGCTCTTGCCAATCGACGGGCGGGAGATGGCACAAGTCGGGCCGTAACACGGCGGCGCCCCTGATGTAAACGTGGACGATTTCTCGCTGCGACCTGGCCGTGTTCCAATGAATCAAGATCCGCACGCAACGTGCGAGTGAGCCGGGGATGCTCATCTCGTGGGTACACAACAGCGGTACGTCCAGCCAACCCAGTTGCCGGGCGGCCAACGCCGGGAACTCGGCCGTCAGGTCGGGCGTGGTCGTGAAGATCGCGCTGGTCACGTCCGCAGGCTCGATGCCGTTCTGCCGGATCATCAAGGCCAGCAATTGCCGGGTCGCTTTGAGCAACTCCTCGCGCGTGTTCGCGTCGACCGTCGTCGCGCCGCGCACCCCTCGACAGCGGATCGCCGGTGGAGAGCTCATGGGGCCTCGTTCCAATAGATCCGCACATTGTGCGATTGCCGGCCGACCGCCACAACGTCGTCGCGGCCGTCGCCGTCGAGATCGGCCGCGGCCAGATCTTCGACGTTGACGCCGCCCGTGTCGACCAGTTGCTTCGTCCAACTCGTTCCTCGCGGGTTCACAGCGTCGTAAATGCGCACCCCGCACCGCTGCTGGTCGTTTTTGTCGTCGCGAACTCCGACGATCAGCTCCTGCTCGCCGTCGGCGTCGAGATCGGCGCACCAGACGGCGTGTCCCCACTTCAGTTCGTCGTCGAGCACCTGACGGTCCCAGAGTCCGTCACCGCCCGCGGCGGGCCGCGTGTAGACGACCACCTGAAAACCGTGCCAGGGCTCGATCGTGGCGATGAAGTCGGCGTCGCCCGACAAACGGCCGTGCTTGATTTCACTTGCGCCCCGCGCTTCCGGGTTGTCCTGGTTCCCAGCGCCGATTCGCCGGCAGGTCCAGCCGCCGGCCTCATTTCGCTTCAAAAGGCTGACCCCCTCGAAGCTCGCCACGAGAATGTCGGTGCGGCCGTCGCGGTCGAGGTCGGTGGGCCAGAAGTTGTGCGCCACGTGAAGCTCGCGCGAAATCACGTCCGGCGTCCAAGGACCGGCGACCGGGTCGTCCGGGACCTTGTACGCCAGAACACGCAGCGGCTGCTCGTTCCAGAACGGCTTCGTCGCGCCGCGGCCCATCATCGGCACGACGATCAGCTCCTTGCGCCCGTCGCCGTCGAGGTCGGCCCAGCGCATGCGGTGCGTCGTCGGCTCCTCGCCGATCGGGTGGACGCTGCACTCGCCGTCGGTCGCTGGCCCGCGCCGGAGCCATTGGATCGTGCCGCCGGATCGGGTATCGATCGGCCGCCAATCGGCGCCTAACGCGAAATCGAGCCGGCCGTCGCCGTCGATGTCGTAAGGGGCGATGCAGACGTTGTCGCGCTTCGTCGTCCCCTTGACGAGCGTATGGACCTGCCAACCGGGGTTCTGGTACCAGATCACCCGCTCGGTATCGACCACGACGATATCGGTCCGCCCATCGGAGTTCATGTCGACGAGCGAGACGGCGTAGCCGACCGTAAGGCCTGTGTCGATTTCCTGAACGCGGAACCGCACCTCACCGGCGGAAGCTGTCAATGGCAAAAGAAGGACGCAGCCGCGGGCAACGGTTCTCACCAGACCGAACATGGCCTAATTCCCCCCTTCGATCGCATAGAGGGCGTCGAACGTGCGTAGATAAATCCGCCCGTTGGAAATGGCGGGCGACGACGAAATCGGCTCGCCCATGTCGTTGCTGGCCAGGATTTCGAACTGCGACCCGGCCTTGACTACGGTGACCATACCGCCCCTCGCCGTGACATAGACCTTGCCGTCGCCGTAAACCGGAGATGCGCGGTAACGGTCGGAAAAGCAACGTTCTTTGTACAGCTCCTTGCCGGTCTGGGCGTCCATGCAGATCAAAAGACCATTCTCACGGCAAAGGTAAACCAGCCCATCGTGGATCAATGGCGATGGCACGTCGGGCGTGTTATTATGCCTTGTCCAGACATGTCCGTCGTTGGTCGACGAAATGTCGCCTTTGGCGTCGGGGCTAAGCCCCAGCACGGGGCCATCCTTGGCCGAAGGAACGACGATCAAGCCGGGCACCGCCACCGGCGTGGCCACGAAGCGGAGCGTATCGTTGTACTTGTTGTTGGGATGCAGCGAGAGCCCACCGCAACGCCATATTTCCGCGCCGTCGTCCAAACGGTGGGCCACGATGTAGTCGGCGCCATGCGTCAGCAGGTACGCCTGTTTCCCGTCGCGGTAGAGCGTGGGAGAGGCGTAGGAGTGTTCGCACTCTTTAATCGCGTCGCTCTTGCGCTTTTGCTTCCAAACCAGCTCGCCGGTGGATTTGTCGAGGGCCACGACCACGGCGCCATTCGTATGGATCAGTTGAAAGTAGAGCCGGTCGCCGTCGAGCACCGGGGTGGAGGTCATGCCGAAGGCGATGTTGAATTTGCCGAACCGGTCTTGCAAGTTGATGTTCCAAAGCTCGTTGCCATCGAAGTCGTAGCAGCCGAGTTGCCCGTTGCCCATGAAGCTCCAGACATGTTCGCCGTCGGTGACGGGCGAGGGAGAAGCGGCGTTCCCCTCGTCTCCCCTGACTTGTCGATCGCCCGAGCCAACCTTCACGTCCCAAAGCGGTTTGCCTGCCGTACTCACACAGAGTAGCACCAGGTCAGGCCCCTTGGCTGATGTGAGGAAGATGTGGTCGTCCCAGACGATGGGCGTTGCCCCCGCCGGTCCGGGCAAGGCGAAACGCCAGGCGACGTTTTCGGTATTGCTCCAGGTGGTGGGCAGGTTGGTTTCGACGCTCACACCGTCGTGGCGCGGCCCGCGCCATTGCGGCCAGTTTTCGGCCAGCGCCGACGGCGGCGCTGAAGTGGCCGACCAGGTGATCAACGCCCAGGCGGCCCATGCCTTCCCTTTTTTGTTTACGCACCAAGTCATTGCCATCTGTCCTCGGAAATACGGTGAGTGTTCGTGCCTGTCGCGGAAAAGCGTATGAGTTCCGGTTGGGTGCCATGACGCTCGGAATTCAGGAATTCCGTTACCCTTTTCGCTTCCTTAATGTCGCCGAATGCGTGGGACGGGTCAACTGGTCGGCTGGCGTCCTAAACCGGTGATGTGGGCGACCCGCCTGCCAGAAGCGGCCGGGCGCCTTGATTTCGCGCGGCGAATCGGCCAGAATTCCCGATCTGGGGTCCTTGGCGAAAGGATCCGGCGACCGGCCGCCGGGCGACCGCGGCCAGATATGGTGGAGCAAACCGACCGATGGTGTTCGACTCGATCGAAAAACTGAAGCGTGAATATACCGACAAGTACGTGGTCGTCGATTCGAGCCGTTCCGAATTGTCGCGGTTCCGTGGCCAAACGGGATTGATCAAGACGGTCAACATGAGCGGCCGGGCGTTGGTCGAGTTCGACGCTTATAACAACATAGGTTGGTACGACATCGAGCTCGATTTCCTCAAGGTCGTCGACAAACCGCCACCCAAGCCGGCCGAGTCGCACGAAAAACCGGCCAAGAAGGAAAAGGAAGCCGCCCCCGCCAAACCCAAGGCCGCCGCCCCCGCGACGGCCAAAGCGGCGCCGACCGGCGAAAAAAAGCTTTCGCCCTTGGAAATGGCACGCACTCAAGGGGCGGCGAAAAAAGGGACCGAAGCGGCAGCGCCTGCCGCCAAGCCCGCGTCGACGGTTGCGGCCAAACCCAAGTCGACGGCCGACATCATCGCCGCTGCCAAGGCGGGCAAAGCCGCCACCGCGCCGGCCGGCGCCGCCCCTGTGGCGAAAGAGCCGAGCACCGCTGAGATCCTAGCCGCCGCGCGTAAGCCCAAGGGCGCGGCCGAGTCGCCCGTGGTGAAGGCGGCCGATACCGTCACGGTGCCCAAAGCGGCCGCGATACCCAAACCTTCCGCGGCGCCCAAAGGCAAACTCTCGACCGCTGAGATCCTCGCGGCCGCTCGGGCAAACGCCGGCGCCACCGCCGCGCTTGCCGCCGAACCAACCGCAAAGGCGGCACCTTCGTCTGCGCCGGCCGCCCCGCCCGCCGCCGCGGCCGATCCGGAGCCAGCCACTGAGGCGAAACCCAAGCCTGTCCCAGCCAAACCGGCCGCCCCGAAATCGGCTGGCGACAAGCCTTCCACCACAGCCGAAAAAATTGCCTGGTGCCGCCAGCACGATATAAAGTGAATGGCGCGGAAGCCAAGCGCAAGGCCGGCGTTGGGGCGGTGTTTCGCGCCCAGACGGTTCGTTTCATCCTTTGCAAGACGCAAGACGTCTTTGAAACGGTCTTTCCCAGAAACAGCCTTCCTGACAGAATGGTCGGCCCGCGCCGAGACGTGCGAAGGAAAGACCACCATGACCATCGTCGCGCAGTACCTGGGTTACCTCGTGGTGCGGGTCTTCGTCTGCGCGCTACAATCGTTAAGGATGGAGACCTGCCAGACGCTGGCCGCCGGCCTGGCCACGCTGGCCAGCGACATTCTGCGACTGCGCCGCACGGTGGTCGAAGAAAACCTGCGGATCGCATTTCCCGAGCTTTCCGACGACGAGCGGCGGCGGTTGGCCTGGCGGATGTGGGAGCACCTCTTCATCCTGATCGTCGAAATCGCGCACGCGCCGCGGAAGATACACGAGACAAACTGGCGGCGGTTCGTGCGGTTCAAGAACAACCGCGAATTCGGCCGTTTGCTCTTGAACGGCCGGCCGCTGGTGATCACGTCGGCCCATTTCGGCAACTTCGAAATGGCGGGCTATATTCTGGCAATCCTTGGCTTTCCGACCCATACCGTCGCGCGCCCGCTCGATAACCCCTTCCTTGACGCTTTCCTGAACCGCTTCCGGGGCCACACCGGTCAGCGGATCATTCCCAAGAAGGGCGGCTACGAAAAGATCGTCGAGGTGCTCGCGTCCCACGGCCAGATGTCGTTCCTGGCCGACCAGTACGCGGGGAGCAAGGGCTGCTGGATCGAGTTCTTCGGACGGCCCGCGTCGGCGCACAAGGCGATTGCGCTGTTCGCGCTGAACCACGACGCGCCATTGATGGTAGGTTACGGCCAGCGGTTGGAGAAGCCAATGCGTTACGAACTGGCGCTGGAGGCATTCGTGGACCCGCGTAGCGGCGACGACGCCGTGAGCAGTGTGCCGCGGCTCACGCAATGGTACACAAGCCAGCTCGAGACGATCATCCGCCGCGCGCCAGAACAATACTGGTGGTTGCACCGCCGTTGGAAGGACAACCGGCCCGCCAAACGCAGGTCGAAGCAGGCGGCATAGGATATGGATGAAGGATGATCTTCATGATGGCCCACTGGATTCGCATCGCGTCGCTGGATGAATGCCCCCCGGGGAGCAGTCTGGAACGGATCGCGGCCGACCGTGTCGTGGCGTTGTATAATGTCGATGGGACGCTCCACGCGCTCGATGGCGTCTGTCCGCACCAAGGTGGCCCGCTGGGCAAGGGCTGCCTGTCAGGCGCGATCGTCACTTGCCCCTGGCACGGCTGGCAGTTCGATGTCCGCACCGGTCAGCACCAGTTGAGCCGAGCGATCGTGCAGCCGCGATTCGAGGTTCGCCTGGTCGGAAACGAAGTGCAGGTGGATCTCGCGACGCCGTAGGGTATGCACCTCACGGATGAAGAACAAAACCGCAACCGTCGCACGTTATCGGTGGGATCACCACGCCATCCGTGGGTATCATTCGTAGACTGGATCATAGTTCTTCGATTGGGTCCATTTCATCGTGTCGATTGCTTACCGACCGTTCCGCAACAGCGACCCGCCGGCGCTTGCCGAGATTTGGCGCAGCCAACCGCCCGAACGCGGCTTGATGCAGCCCATGTCGGCCAATCTGCTCGAGCAAATGGTGCTGTCCAAGCCCTACTTCGAAAACCAGGGTCTGATCGTCGCCGTCGACGGCCAACAGCCAGTCGGCTTCGTCCATGCGGCTTTTGGACCCAGCGACGACGGCCAACGGCTTGCGTGCCAACTCGGCGTCACCTGCCTGGTCATGGTCCGTCTCGACTACCAGCGGAAGGGCATCGGCGCCGAACTGCTTGCCCACAGCGAAACCTTCCTCCGTAAACGAGGGGCGCAGGTGTTGTACGCCGGCGCCATTCAGCCTCTGAATGGGTTCTACTTGGGTCTTTACGGCGGAAGCGAGTTGCCCGGTGTTCTCGATTCGGCGCCGCGTGCACAGTACCTGTTCAAGTCGCAATGCTACCGCGAGATCGACCGGGTTTGCGTGTTGCAGCGCGAACTAGCGGGCTTTCGCGCCCCGGTCGATCGGGGGCAGATTCAGATTCGTCGGCGGACGATCGTTCGGACGATCGACGAGCCGCCGGCCCGCACCTGGTGGGAAGCATGCACCTGGGGCGGCCTGGAGCGCACGCGGTTCGAGCTGTCGTCGCGCGACGCTGACGGACCGCTGGCCACAGCGACGTTTTGGAGCATCGAGCCACTGGCCCACAGTTGGGGCGTGCGGGCGGCGGGACTCGTCGAGCTGGAGGTCCTGCCCGCCCTTCGACGGCAGGGGCTGGCCACGTTCCTTTTGAGTGAAGCGCTTCGACACCTTCAGTCGCAAGGCAGTTCGTTGGTCGAAGTCCAGACGATGAATCACAATGCCGCGGCCCTTCAGCTTTACCACAAGCTCGGCTTCAAACAGATTGACCAGGGGGCGGTGTATAGAAAGGATGAAAGCTGAAGGATGATGGCGCGCCGTGCCGACTTGACAGCGAGGGGGGAGAACTGATAAAAAAGGGTTGATGAATGCAGCGCTAGGCTTGACGCCGGGTGCCGCATGGCCGTACGCCCACCGAGCTGTCGCCCACCCTAAGTGAAAGGTTGCACTGCCGTGCTCACGATCCTGGGAAATCAAACGAGCAAGTTCTGCGATGGGGTTTCGCGCCGCGGGTTCTTGAAGATCGGCGCCCTGAGCATGGGGGCAACGTCGCTCTCGCTGGCCGACGTGTTCCGGGCCGAGGCGGCGGGCGGCGTGTCGTCGCGACACAAGTCGGTGATCAATATCTTTCTGGGTGGCGGGCCGCCGCACCAGGACATGTGGGAAATCAAGACCGAGGCGCCGGTCGAGATCCGCGGCGAGTTCAGCCCAATTAGCACCAAGGTGCCCGGCATTCAGATCGGCGAGGTGTTCCCGCGAATCGCCTCGATGATGGACAAGTGCGTCGTCGTGCGCTCCGTGGTGGGAGCCCAGGGGGGCCACGACGCATTCCAGGCGACCAGCGGATGGGAACCGCAATCGATGGCGGCGTTGGGCGGCCGACCGAGCATCGGCGCGGCGCTTTCCAAGCTGCAAGGGCCGGTCGATCCTTCGGTGCCTCCGTTCGTCGGTCTGGCCGATCGCACGCAGCACGTGCCCTGGAGTGATTGCGGCCGGCCGGGCTTTTTGGGTGCCGCCTTTGGGGCGTTCAAGCCCGACGGGCAGGGCATGGACAACATGAAACTCAACGGCGTTTCGCTGGAACGGCTGGCCGATCGCCGCAAACTCCTCTCCTGCTTTGACCAGATGCGCAGCGAGATCGATTCGACCGGCGCGATGCGCGGCGTCGATACCTTTGGCGAGCAGGCGTTGGACGTCTTGACCAGCAGCAAATTGCTCGACGCGCTGGATCTCTCGAAGGAAGATCCGCGTGTGCGCGAGCGCTACGGCGACGGCAAACCGTTCCGTTTCCAGTACGACGGCGCGCCGACGGTGAACGAGCACCTGCTTCTGGCCCGGCGGCTGGTGGAGGCAGGCGTGCGTTGTGTGACCTTGAGCTACGGCCGCTGGGACAGCCACGGCGACAACTTCAACCTGGTCCGCGACCACGGGACGAAGCTCGACCAGGGCTTTACGGCGTTGATCGAGGATCTCGACTTGCGCGGCATGCTCAAGGACGTGACGGTCATCGCCTGGGGCGAGTTCGGCCGCACGCCGCGGATCAACAACGGCGCGGGTCGCGACCACTGGCCGCAGGTCAGTTGCGCCCTGATGGCGGGCGGCGGCATGCGTACGGGCCAGGCGATCGGCAGCACGAACCGGCTAGGCGAATACGCCAACGATCGGCCCGTGCATTTCCAGGAGATCTTCGCCACGCTCTATCACAATCTCGGCATCGATCCGGCGACGACCACGATCGTCGACCCTACCGGCCGGCCTCAGTACTTGACCGAACGTGCCGTGATGCGCGAATTGATCTAATTCAATGGTTGTCATCGGACATTGGCCGCCGCCGGTCGCGGGGGCTCGGAGGTGGCGTCCAGAATGTCGTCGAGGGCGCCGGCCAATTCGGGGTAGCGAAATACGTACCCTGTGCGCTGGGCCACATTGGGAAGCACGCGTTGCGAGTCGAGCAATAGCCCGCCAAATTCGCCGACGGCGAGCTTGAGCATGAAGCCCGGCATAGGCATGAAAGCGGGGCGGTGCAAGGCCCTGCCGAGCAGGCGCGTGAACTCGCGATTGGTCACCGCCTCGGGGGCGACGGCATTGAGCGGACCGGAAATCTCCTCCTGTTCAGCCGCATGCAGCAGCAATCCCACGAGGTCGTCGATATGAATCCACGACATCCATTGCCGGCCGTTGCCCAACGGCCCGCCGACGCCGAGCTTGAAGGGCGTGAGCATCTTGGCCAGCGCCCCGCCGCCGCGACCCAGCACGATCCCGATACGGGGATTGACGACCCGCACGCCCAGCGGTGTCGCGGCGGCGGACGACGATTCCCAACTCCGGCAGACGACTGCCAGAAAGTCGTGGCCGGGGGCCGACGTTTCATCGAGCGGCTCGTCGCCACGCGCGCCGTAGAAGCCGATCGCCGATGCCGAGACGAGCACTCTTGGGCGAACGGCCAATTCCGCCAGCGTCTTGACCAGGTTCGACGTGCCGACCTCGCGGCTGGCGCGAATGCGCTCTTTCTTGCTCGTGGACCAGCGCCCTTGGGCCACCGGCTCGCCCGCCAGGTGAAACACGGCCTGGACGTCGCGAAAGGCCGCGGCGGGCGGAGGACCGGCCAGAGGATCCCAGGGGAACAGCGTGGCGCGGGCCAGCGCTCCGCGCGCGCGCGCCGGGTCGCGGGTGAGCACGACCGGCTCGCTGATGCGAGCCAGCAACCGGCGTCCGATAAACCCGGTCGCCCCGGTAATCAAGGCCCGCATGTGGTCTTCCTCATCCAACGCGCTCGTGCGTTTCTGGCTCGCCCGAGAACTTTAACCGAATCCTCTGCTGCTCCTTAACGGCAAGTCGCCTTCGCATCCATCAATACCGCGGCAGGTTCGGTTCGATCTCGCACGCCCAACGGTCAATGCCGCCGGCCATGCTCTGGGCGCGGGTATACCCTTGCTGGCGCAGCCATTGGGTCACCTGCATGCTGCGGCCGCCGTGGTGGCAGTGTACGACGATCTCACGCGAACGGTACGGCTCCAGTTCGGCAGCGCGGACCATCAACTCGCTCATCGGCAACAGCCGCGATCCCTCGATATGCACCAGCTCGTGCTCATCCTGCTCGCGGCAGTCGAGCAGTAGGAACTCGTCGCCCGAGTCGAGCTTGCTCTTCACCGCTTGACAGGTCGTTTCCATCGGCGATTTGGCGTTTGTGTCGGCCATGGCCCTTGTTTTATCCTGGAAGAAATGCCCGCGTGACGCGGCCCATTCTACGCCCAGAGTGGTCAACTAGGGAAGCACACGGCTTGCAACGAATTCCGCGGGCAGTCAAAATGTCTTGGTACACCAAGTACACCGCATTTGTGGAGAACGAGAATGTCTTGCCGTCGACCTCTGTTCATCTTATTCGTCCCTCTGGCCTTTTGTTTCTCGGACTGTTCCTTGGCCCCGGCGTCTGACGACGAGTCGCCCAACCAAACCTATACCGATCCGGCGAAAGCCGATGTCGATTTCGCCGTGCAAGGCGAATACACCGGCGAGATACCGCGGGATGAGGGGCCGCTCAAGGTGGGGGTGCAGGTGATCGCCCGAGGCAACGGAAAGTTCCGGGCCGCATTCTATATGGGCGGACTGCCTGGCGACGGATGGGACAAGGAACACAAGTACGAGGTCGAAGGCGAAACGAAGGACGGTATCACGACGCTAGGAAATGAGAAGGGAGCCATCCAGATCAAGAGTGGCAAGCTGACACTCTTGGACGCCGAGCGCAATCGGGTGGCCGACCTCAAGCGCGCCGACCGGAAAAGCCCAACCCTGGGCAAAAAGCCGCCCGATGGGGCCGTGGTGCTATTCGACGGCGCGAGCGCCGAGGCTTTCGAAAACGGCCGAATCGACGATGCCGGACTTCTGGTGCAAGGCGTGACTAGCAAGCGGAAGTTCGGCGATTGTTCGCTGCACCTCGAGTTCCGCACGCCGTACATGCCCGCCGCTAATGGCCAGGGACGGGGCAACAGCGGCTGCTATTTACAGGGCCGCTACGAAGTGCAGATTCTCGATTCGTTCGGCCTGGCGGGCAAAAACAACGAATGCGGCGGGATCTATACAATCCGAGATCCGGACCAGAATATGTGCTTCCCACCGCTCGCCTGGCAGACCTACGACATCGAATACACCGCGGCTCGGTACGACGCGGCCGGCGAGAAGGTAAAAAACGCCGCGATGACCGTGCTGCACAACGGCATACTGGTCCACGACCATGTCGAATTGCCGAACGCGACGACGGCGGCGCCGGTGGCTGAAGGCCCGGACAAGGGGCCTCTGTTCCTTCAGGACCACGGCAACCCAGTGCGGTTCCGCAACATCTGGCTGGTGGAGCGTTGACGTGGGGCAGTCCTTCAACCGGTTCCAGACTGCCACGACTCGTTCCCACGCTCCAGCGTGGCAACAAGGAAAGAAATGCAAGAGAATCGTCGCCGTTGATTCGCTTGCCTTGCTCGCATAAATTGATTGCATGCCCGAATCCTTCGACCCGTACCGCAAATGGCTGGGAATTCCACCCAAGGACCGGCCGCCCAAGGACCGGCCTCCGAACCACTATCGCCTGTTGTCGCTCGAGTTGTTCGAGGAAGATGCTGACGCCATTTCCAACGCCGCCGATCGACAGATGGCCCACGTGCGGACGTTTCAGGCGGGCGAGCACTCGGCGTTGTCGCAGAAATTGCTCAACGAGCTGTCGGCGGCGCGTGTTTGCCTGCTGAACCGGGAAAAGAAGGCCGAGTACGACGCGGTGTTGCGGCGAGTATTTGCCGCGCAGGGGGCCGCCGCCGGGCCCAAGGCGGTTCCACCAGCGGCCCCTTTGCGTACCGCGCCAACGTTGCCCGCGCCGCAGGTCACAGCGCAGCCGATGGTAACCGCGCAGCCGATGATACCCGCGGCAGCCGTAATTCGCGTTGACCCTCGTCCGCTCGCGCCGGCTGCGCCTTTCGTAACCCGCACTCCGAGGCGCGCGTCACGCCGAAGAGTAGGCGGCTGGCAGGTTCCGGCCGCAGTCGTGGCGACCATCGCGCTGCTGGCCGGAGCGGTTTACGTCGCGTTCGACTT
>DATLQY010000308.1:0-12741 GCA_035534975.1 Pirellulales bacterium | reverse complement strand
TGCCAGATCCTGGAAGTACCGCTCGACGAGCTGCTGCCCATCATCGACTCTTTCCGCCGGCCCGGCGTCACGTTCCTGATGCCCTCGCAAGACGTGGAATTGACCGACCGGACCATCATCGACATTTCCCACGAAAGCCTGATGCGCGTCTGGACCCGGCTGCGGCACTGGGTCGAGGAAGAAGCGCAGGCCGCCGGGATCTACCTGCGGTTGTCGGAAAGCGCGGCACTGTACGGCGAGCGGAAAGCAGGCCTGTATCGCGATCCCGAGTTGGGCATTGCCCTGGCCTGGCGGGAATCGCAACACCCCAACGCCGCCTGGGCTGAGCGTTACCATCCAGGTTTCGACGCGGCGATGGCATTTCTGGCGGCGAGCCGAGAGGCCAGCCTCGCTGAGGAACAGGCTCGCGAAGCCGCGCGGCGGCGGGAGTTGGCTCAGGTCCAGCAGTTGGCCGAAGCCCAGCAGTTTCGTCTGGAGCAGCAGCAGCGCGCGGCCCGCAAACTCCGCAAGATGCTCGCGGGCCTGGCGCTCGTGGCCCTGATTGCAGGCGCCGCGTGCATCGTCGCGCTCTTCGCCAACGACCGCGCCAACCGGCTGGCTGAAGTGGCCGAGACGCAACGAGACAATGCCGAGCACAACGCGGCCGAGGCCAAACGCGAGCGCGAGATGGCCGAGACCGCCGAGACCGCGGCGCAGCGCGCCGAAAAGCGAAGCCGCGAATTTCGCTACGCCACCGACATGCAATTGGCCGCCCGGCTCATTGACGACGCACACGCCAACGCCAGACAGGTTCTCGATCGGTTGGCCGACCATGACCCGGCGAAGGACCCGGGCCATACGGGTGACGGCGACTTGCGCGGGTTCGAATGGCATTACCTGAAGCGCCTGGTCGACAGCCGGGCGACGATCTTCCCCAGCGGCGAACAGCCCGTGACCGACAGCGCTCTGAGGGCTGACGGAGAGCTTGTCACGCTCGACGAAGACGGCCGACTAGAGCGCTGGGACGTGACCACACGGCGCGAAACTCGCCCGGCCCTGGAACTGAGAAACGGGCGCAGCCTGAGCGCGACGGCACTCTCTCCGGATGGCCGGCGCGTGGCCCTGGCGAGCGCCAAAGAGAAACTGGTCCACCTGGTCGACGCGGCAACCGGCGAGGACGTCGTGCCGGCCCTCTCTGCCCAGGCCCGGTTCGGGATCATCATCTCTCCGGACAACCAGATGCTGGTCACGTTGGATTTGAAGATCGGCTGGTGGGACGCGACCACCGGCAAGTCGATCGCCACACAAGACTCCAGACTGTTTGAGGCCGGCCCCCTCTCGATCTCGGCCGACGGCTTGACGCTCGCCGTCTCAGGACCAGGCTGGTGCTCGGTGTTCCGCATGGACCCCAAGATCCGGGAAATCTCGGTGCTGTTGGATAAAGATAGATTGGACTCCAACATGGGGAGCACGCGGACCGCGGCGATCAGTCCGGACGGTCGATCGCTCGTCGTCAGCCAGTTCCACACCGGAACGGTGGCCCTGTTCGATATTTCCAGCGGCCACAGCGTGAAAGCGCGAACATTCGATCACGCGGCTTCTGTCTCGGCCATCGGCTTCGACCCCCAGGGGACCGCCATGGCGACGGCCTGCCTCGATGGATCGATCAAGATCTGGCCCGATTACCGGGTCCAGTCAGCCAACGGGACAACCTCAGCGGAAACGACGGCCCTGATGGGGCACAGGGACGAAATCACCCGGATTTCTTTCGCGGCGGGTGGAAAGCAGGTGATCAGCTCCAGCCGCGACATGACGACGCGCCTATGGGACCTGGCTCAAAAAGCCGCGTCGGTCCATCGTACTTTGGATGGTGTCGTGAGCCGGAGAATGAGGTTCTCCCCCGATGGATTGCTGATCGCCGCCGCGGAGCTGGAACAGGGGAGCATTCGCCTGCGGGATGCGGAGACAGGGCAAGCGGTACGCGAGCTGCCCGTCACGGTCGACCAGGGCGTGATTCCCGACAGCGTCGCCTTTTCTCCCGACAATCGACTGCTGGCCGTCGGGTATGGCGGGATGCCGAATGTTTCGTACATCGAGCTCTGGGAGATCGACCGGAGCGAGCGCCTCGCCGTTTTGCCGGGGACGACTGATATTCCCGGCTTCAACACGACGGCCGGAAATGGAATCGTCAGCGCACTGTGCTTTTCGCCGGATGGCAAGTACCTGGCGGCCGGCTTCGGCGCGATTAAGGATCTGACCGTCGGAAAAATGGGCCAATTCCCCCTGAAGGTCTACGACGTCGCCACACGACGCGCGATCCGGATATTGCCGGGCCACGAAAACCACTGTACCGCGGTCACGTTCTCTCGTGATGGCTCTCGCATGGCGAGCGGCAGCAACGACGGGACAGCCAGAATCTGGGACACCGCCACCTGGAAAACGCTTCACGTATTGCACAACCCGTTCCGCGGCGACCTGATTCAAAAAATCTTTCATGACGTGGCGTTTTCTCCAAACGCCGAGCTGCTGGCGCTTGCCAGCCACGACGGAACGGTCCAGATCTGGAGCGCCGCCACCGGGGAACTTCGAGAGACACTGCGCGGGCATGCCAATGGGGTCACCAGTGTCGCGTTCTCCCCGGATGGCCGCACGCTGGCTTCCGGCAGTTATGAGAGCTCGGTCCGCCTGTGGAACGTGGCCACCTGGCGGGAAGTGATGCGCCTCGATCCGGAAGTCGGCCTCGAGCGCCATTCGCTGGCATTTTCTCCGGACGGAAGACAGCTTTTGGCGACGGGATCTCCGGCAATTCTCTGGTCGACCCGATTGGAGGACGAAATTCAGACGGAACAGGATGCGGAGCAATTGGCGGCACTGCTGGATTCCAAAGCCGATTTCACGTCCCGTTTCCGCATGCTCTCGGAAAACCTGCGCTGGCACGACGCGTTGGAGGTCCTTGTTCGCCGGCGGCCCGACGACGTTCATGTGCAGGGGGCACTGGCCGCCGCCCGCGCGAACCGCTATGCCTCACGCCACGAATGGAAGCAAGCGGTTGCAACCTTTGATCTGTTGAAAACCATTCCACCGCACGAGCCAGCGGTCTGGTTCGGGATGCCGGACCTCTTGCGCTTGTCCACCGCCCTGCTGAACGAGAACCGCCCCGGCGAGGCGGCACTGCTGGTGCAAGAGGGTGTCGGAAGGCGGAAGGAGGAAGGCGGAAGGATGAAAAACGAGCAATCAGTTCATCCTTCATCCTTCATCCTTCATCCTTCGAATGGCGCGACTGGCGAGGAGTTGTCCGCATTGCTGGCGACGATCGAAGAGCGTCTGGCCGACTCTCCTGGCGACGCCACGCTCATCGAACTGCGCGCCGAGCTCGCTGGACAGGAACCCGACTACAGCGCGGCGATCAAGATTCTCGAAGAACGACCGGCCGAGATCGTTTCGGCGCCCCTGCGGCGACTTTATCGTCTCCGCGGCGACACGCACGTCGGCTTCGAACGATGGCCAGAGGCCCTTGCCGACTACGCCCATGTCGTCACCGGCGAAACGACTGATGAAGAATTGCTCACCAATCAGGCGCGGGCGCAGGTGAATGCGATGAAACCACCCGAACGATTCGTGCAACTGGGCCGACAGATTGAGACGAACGGGATGGAGCTGGTTGACTATGCTCTCGACGGGGCCACCGAGCCGGCCGAATTCGAAGGTCAGGAATGCCGATTGGTGCAGACGGGCTCCAGAGGCTGGGGCCACGCATATTTCGCCATCGAGGACGGATTCAAATGGGCCCCGGCGATGAACGTGCAAGTGGAGATCGAGTATGCGGCCGACGGCTCGGGAAACCTCGTGATTCAATATGATTCGCACGACGATTCCTACAAGCCATGCCAAGAGTCCGTCCAGTTCCAGGGATCCAAGGGATGGAAAACGGCGCGGTTCGCGATCAAAGAGGCCCGGTTCGGCAACTCTCAGAACGCACGGGCGGATTTCCGCTTCCTCGTGAGTCCTACGGGCCGATTTTACATCAAGCGCGTATCGGTGAGGCGATTGCTGCCCGGAGGGGAGTCTGACGACCCTTGGGTACAACTCGCCGGCGTTCATCGGATGAGGGACGAATTGGAATGGCTCGACAAACTCGTCGAACGCCACCCCGCGTCAACCGCCGGAATCGGCGATTCATTCGCGGCCGATCAGGAATGGCCGCGGGCGATCGAGATGTACTCGAGGGCGATTACCGAGCAGACGACCGTCGTCGAACTGCTCTCGAAGCGGGCGCGCGCCAACGAGGCGCTGGCGATCTGGGATGCCGCCGCGGCCGATTGGACGCGCGCGGCGGCGGGAAGCCCGGATGGGCCCAGACTTCTGGCGGAATTCGGCCGTCGCCTGGCGGACGCAGGACAGGCGGAGTTGGCTGCCGCGCCGCGCGATCGCGCCAAACAGCTTTTGGAAACGGCCTTGCGGCAGGACCCGGAAAACAGCCTGGTCATGGCTGAGCTGGCCCAACTGCTGTTTGGTACGTATGAAACGGCGTGGACAGCACTCAAACCATTGGACATGAAATCGGAAGGCGGAGCTACACTGGCGCTCCAGCCGGATGGTTCCATTTTGGTGAGCGGCACCAACCCGGACAACGACGTTTACGTCATCGAGGCGGAGTTTCAGGAACGAATCGGGGCAATCCGACTTGAAGCCATTCCGGACCCGAGCATGCCGGTCGGCGGCTCCGGAAGGGCGCCCTCCTGGGGGAACTTC
Organism: Pirellulales bacterium; assembly: GCA_035534975.1. Lineage (GTDB taxonomy): Bacteria > Planctomycetota > Planctomycetia > Pirellulales > JAICIG01 > DATKSN01. Next base: position 8,010 of record DATLQY010000308.1, on the reverse strand, counting down.
GTGCTCACTGATTTCCGGGTCGCGGCGGGGGAAAGCGTAGTCACCTGGAGCCGAGCCGACGCCGATTTCAGCCAAGAAGTGCGACTCGGCCAGATTTCGAGATTTCCGATTGACTTCGCCATTGACGGGGACGAATCGACCGGTTGGGCGATCTGGCCCCGGGTCACCGAGCGTCACTGGGCCGTGTTCACCCCCACCCAGCCGATCAACGAAGCCGGCGACGGGCGCCTCACGATACGGCTTGCCTTTCACCACAAGGAAATGCTGAAGTACGGCATGGGCCGCTTCCGCCTCTCGGTCAGCGACAAGCTGACCACTTTCGAGAATGAGCAGAAGCTTCGCGCGATCATGAAAATTGCCGATCCCCGGATGCTGCTGGCCGCCGCTTACGCCCAGCAAGGCAATACTGCGGAAGCAGCGCATTGGGCCGGCAAAGCCCTCGATGATGTTGGAACGATTGAGGCCAAAACGTCCCTCCTCGAACCTCTCATGGACTTTGACCATGTGCTGAACGAGCTGCGAAAGCCCCGACAGGATGATCTGGCATTGCAGCTCGCCGAGACGCGCAGCCTCGCTCGGCGGGGTATCGAATCGGTCGACCAGAGGTATGACGATCAAGCGCTGCTGGAACTGAAGCTGGCCCGGAAGCAGTTTACCGAGCTGGTTGAGAAATACCCCGAGCCGCATTGGACTGTCCTGAAACCGATTGAGATCAAATCCCAGGGGGGCGCGACCCTGACGCCGCTGGAAGACGGTTCCATTCTGGCCGGCGGTGAAAACCAGTATCCCGAGGTTTACACTTTGGTCGCCAGGCCCGCTTTGGAGCGCATCTCAGCGATCCGGCTGGAGGCGCTTCCCGATCCTTCCTTTCCCCAGAACGGCCCTGGAAGATGCACCTGTGGCAATTTCTGGCTGAACGAGCTGCGTCTGTTTTCCAAAGGGAAGCCTTTCCCGCTGCAGGAAATCATCGTTGCCGACGACGAGGCTCAGGAGTTTCGAAAAGTCATCGACGGCCGGATCGACAAGATCGCAGGCTGGGGCAAGTACCGCAAGGCGGGCGAGAAGCACACCGCCGTTGTGGCGACTCGAATCACACGCGCGGCGAATGACGACTTGAAAATCGAGTTCCATTTCGCGCGTGGACTGGCGAGCCTGCACAATCTCGGCCGATTCCGAGTGTCGGTGACGGCAGACCCCGACGCGCTCGAGGCGGAACGACGGCGAATGCCGTTGCAGCTCAAGGAGAGCGAAGTCGTGGCCCTCGACGTCGCACTGGCGAAAGTTTTGGCTCTGCAAGGGGACACCAACGAGGCCGTTGCGGCGTTTGCCGAAACGCTCGGCCTGGCCAGGGACCGCCCATCCAAGGCCAAGATCATTGCCGAGGCGGCGCCGCTGGCAGACGTGCTGGAACAACTGGCCCAGCGCGCCGTGGGGGATGGACAACTCCAGGCCGAGCTGGCCCGACATTTTGCTGACCAAGGCAAAACGGCGCTGGCCAACGAAGCCCGCACGAAAGCCCGCACCTTGTTCGAAGAGAAGTTGGCGCGGGAACCTGAGAACTCCCTGGCGGCAACTGATCTGGCGCAACTGCTCTTGGAAAACGACAAGCACGAGAACTCCGTCCACTGGACGGTCCTCAAGCCGGTCGAGGCGAGATCAGAGCTGGGAGCGACTTTGTCCGTACTTCCTGACGACTCCATCCTCGCCGGCGGCGCAAATCCGCCGAACGATCTCTACCGTGTCGTATTGACCCTCGGGGCCGACATCGATCTGTGGGCCGTCCGCATGGAAGCGCTAACTCATCCCTCCCTGCCCGGAAACGGTCCCGGCCGCTATCCCGGTCGCGATCCTGGGCCGGCATACCGGGGCACATTCGCTCGGTCGTCCTGGAAAGTGACCGCCACGCTGCCGAATCGAAACGACCCCATCCCCCTCGAGTTTGACCAGGCCCGGGCCGACCATCAGCTCAACCAGGAGATCAAGTCGAATGGAGCGTGGAACATCGCCGGCGGCGAGGGACGAGATTCGACGGCGATCTGGTCGGTGCCTGTCCCCATTTCTCTGGCGGCGGGCACGGCGTTGACTTTCGAGATGCAATTCGGCGGAGTTGGTGCGGAGAACCTCGGCCACTTCCGCCTGTCGGTCAGCGGAGATCCGGCAACGATTGACCGGGAACGGCAGCGTTTGGCCGCAACGCAGCTTAGCGATCCCTGGTTAAAACTGGCGGCCGCTTTTGCGGCGGACGGTCGGAATGATGAAGCTTCGCGGTACTTTACGAGAGCTTTCCAGCAGGCCGATGGTTACGGGGCCAAAAAGCCGATCGTGGAGCTGGCATCGGGCTTTGACGATATTCTGTCCGCCCTCGCCCAGGGGCAGCCCGACGATTTGCAATTGCAGTTCGCTTTGGCCCGGAAACTCGCGGAGCGGGGCCATCAGCATCTGGCCCGGAAGCAGCCAGCGGAAGCACTGGCCGAGCTGCAAAAATCCCGCGAGATGTACACGCGGCTGCGCGCCGAGCCGCTCTGGACCGTGCTGAAACCCGTGGAATTGAAGTCGAATGGGGGCGAAACGTTGGCGGCCGAGAACGACGGCAGCATTTTCGTCAGCGGCCCGACCCCTGACCGAGTCGTGTACACGTTGAAATTCCAAACCGAGCTGCCGGCCCTGACCGCGTTCCGCCTCGAAACCATCCCCGATGCGCGACTTCCTGACGGTGGCGCCGGCCGTTTCGGAAACGGCAACTTCCATTTGTCGGAATTCACCGCCGCCATCGAGTCTGGCCAGGCCGACGCCAGGCCGACGCCGATCGTCATCTCTTCGGCGATCGCGGACTATGAGCAAAATGGAATTGATACAGCCAAAAACAGCGTCGACGGCAACCCAGGGACACACTGGGACACTTATCCCAGAATGCGGGAAGCCCACTGGGCGGTCTTCGGTTTGAAATCACCGGCGCGAACCGAGGGCGGTACCTTAAGCATCACGCTGGACTCGGGAATCTCGCCCTACCCCCGGCATGGCCTGGGCCGCTTCCGGATTTCCGCGACGAGTGAAGCCGAAGCCATCAATCTGGCGCCACTTTACCAGAACCTGAAGGACAGCGATGTCGTGGAACTCCACGTCGCGCTGGCGCAAGCCCATGCCCAACTAGGCCAGACTAACGAGGCTTCAGCCTCGTTGACCGAGGCGCTGGATCTGGCATCGGACCGCGCCGGCAAAGCCAAAATCGTCGCCGCGGCCGCGCCGCTGGATGGCGTGCTCGACAAACTGGTGGAGCGCGCGGCGGCTAGTGCGCCGTTCCAGGCCGAGCTGGCCCGACATTTTGCTGAACAAGGCAACACACCGCGGGCGGAAGCAGCCCGCGCGAAAGCCCGCGCCCTGTTCGAACAGCAACTGGCGAAGGAACCAGACGACTCATTACTCGCCAGGGAACTGGCCGACGTGCTGCTCCCGCGAGGCGACCATTGGACGGTCCTGAAACCAATCGAGATGAATACCGAAAATGGCGTCACACTCGAATTGCAGAACGATGGCTCCGTTTTCGCCCCTCAGCAAAAGCCCCCCAAGAACGACACCTACACGCTGGTTCTTCGGTCAGAGTTGACAGGCATCCGCGGCCTGCGTTTGGAAGTTCTGCCCGATCAGCGCTTGCCCAACGGCGGATCGGGATGGGCTGGAAGCGGGAACTTCGTTCTCAACGAACTGACGCTGCACGTTGCTCCTGCCGAGAGCCCCGGTGAGGCGCGAGCGATCGCCGTGCGAAATGCGTCGGCGGATTTCAGTCAGAGGGATTGGCATGTTCGCGGGCTGGTCGACGGTAACAATGGCAGTGGTTGGGCTGTCGAGCCGGACGTCAAGAGAGATCACACGGCAGTCTTCGAACTGACCGAGGCTGTCGGTGACGGACACCCATCGTGGCTGACCGTCCGCCTCGTTCACCTGTATGGGGATCCGAATTACAATTTGGGCCGCTTCCGCCTGTCAGTCACTGCCGACTCGGCCACTCTGGACCGCGACCAGAAACGCTTCGCGGCGAACCAGATCACCGAGCCGTGGGCAAAGCTCGCTGCCGCATATCGTCTGATCGGCGATCAGCCGGCCATGGCGAGGCTGCTCGAACGTCACCCGGCCGCGGCGGCCGGAAGCGGCGATCTGTACGCGGCCGATCAGGACTGGGAACGGGCCATCGCCGAGTACGGCAAGGCCCTCACGCCGGCATCCACGGAAGCCGAGGTGTTCGCAAAGCGGGCCGAAGCCTTTGAGAAGCTGCAACAATGGGAGCCGGCGATCGCCGATTGGGGCCGAGTCGACGAACTGGTTGCCGACAAGAACAAGCGATATGGTGACTATTCCAGCCTGATCCGGCGGGCGCGTCTCTACGAACGAGTCGGGCAATATGAAAAGGCGCTGGCCGACTACGACCGGGCCGTTGGCATCCCAAACGCCGGGCTTGATCCACTGCTGTGGCGTGTTGCCTATCGCTGCCAGCGCGGCCAGTGGAAAGGTGCCGCTGCGGATTACCGCCAGGTTTGGAGCAGACGCGATCCGAGCTGGTACGCCGAATGGTATTATTCTCGCGAGCGGTCCCTGATCAACCTGCTTGCGGGCGATACCGGCGGTTATCGCCAGGCGGCGGCCGAGTTGTTGACCAGGACCGAGAAAATTCTCGATGGAGATTCGTCAAGGTGGCTGGTTTACGTACTGCTGGCCGGCCCCGATGCGATCACCGACGTGAACCGCGACCGGTTGACGGCAGCCGCGGAACGAATCGACCCCTGGTGGAATCCCCGCCTGAAGGGGGCGCTCATGTTCCGCCGTGGGGAATTCCAACAGGCGGCCGACCTGTTCGACCAGAATGGCGGCGGTACAGCCTTCGAATTTCTCGCGGCCATGGCCCATCACCAGCTTCAGCATTTCGATCGCGCCAGGCAACTGTTCGAGCAGGGCAACACCTGGCTCCAACAGCAACGCGACAGCGACCCCGGTTGCGGCGGCGGTGTGCCGCGGAACCATTATTGGGGCGAATGGGCCATCGTCTTGCAGTTGCAACGCGAGGCGGCTCACATGCTGTACGCGCAGCAGCTCACGGAGCTGGACGCCCGGCTGCAAGCCGAACCGGATAGCGCCGCTATTTTACTGGATCGAGCACGAATGCTTTCCAAAATTGGCCTCCATGACGAAGCCCTGGCGGACCTAAGTAAAGTGGTGGTGCCGCCGACAGACACGTCGGATTTCTTTGGCTTGCGGGGCCGCGTTCTGGCCGACCTGAACCGCACCAACGAAGCGTTGGCCGATCTCGACCGGGCGATTGAATTGGAATCCAGCGACGCGCTGGTTTATGCCGCGCGGGCAAAGATTCTCTGGAATCGGGGGGCCGTCGAACGAGCTCGCCGCGACTTTGAGAAGTCGCTCGGCATCGAGCCATTGCAACAGACCGCCAGCCTTCTGGCCGACATGCTGCTGGAAGCGGACGGCTCGGAATGGACTGTCCTCGCGCCAAGCGAAATGAAATCGGAAGCAGGGGCGAGGCTCTCGTTGCAGGCCGACGGCTCGATCCTGGTCAGCGGCATGAATCCGGATCGGGACGATTACACGCTGGTGGCTCATCCCGACATCCATGAGATCGTCGCCATCCGTCTTGAGGCACTCCCCGATCCCTCGTTACCTGGCAACGGTCCAGGACGTTCTGACAGCGGAAATTTTCATCTCAACGAATTGCGACTGTTTTCAGGCGGCAAGCCTTGCTCCATGACGGGCATTTCCGTCGTTTTTGACCAGGGTCAGCAATCTCAAAATGTCATCGATGGCAAGATCGACGAAAGCATAGGATGGGGCAATTATCCGAGGATGGGCAAGCCGAATACGGCCATTGTGACTACTCGCTTGCAACGCGGCCCGGATGAAGACTTGAAGCTCGATCTCTTTATGTCGCGGGGGGAGTGGAAGGGGCACAATCTGGGCCGCTTCCGCCTGTCGGTCACCGGAGAAAGCGCCACGCTCGACTGGGAACAGAAGCGCATCGCTGCCATGAAGCTCACCAATCCCTGGGCGAAACTGGCGGCCGCTTACGCGGTGCATGGTCACAACGAAGAGGCCTTGCCCTACTTCAGCCGAGCGCTCCAACAGGCCGAAAGTTACGAGGCGCGGAAGCCGATCCTGGAGATCGCGGCGCGGTTTGACAATATTCTCTCCGGACTCGTCCAAGGGCAGCCCGACGATTTGCAATTGCAATTGGCCCTGGCCCGCAACCTTACCGCGCGCGGCCAGACTGCGCTGGCCGCGGAAAAGCCGGCCGAAGCGCTCGCCCTATTGAAACAGGCCCAGGACATCTTCACCCGGCTGCTTGCCCCGGTCGCGGATTGGACCGTGCTCACGCCAGTCGAGATGCGGACTGATTCCGGCGCGAAGCTGGAACTGCAGAATGATCGTTCGGTCTTCGTACCGCAACCGTCCAAAAACGACGACTATTTGCTGGTGTTTGAAACCAATTCGCAGGGGATCAAGGGCCTGCGTCTGGAAGTCCTGACCGATTCCCGGCTGCCGAACGGCGGTCCGGGGTGGGCGGCCGGTGCAGGGAACTTCGTGCTCAACGAACTGACGCTGCACGCTGCCCCCGCGAACGCTCCCGACCAACTCCGTTCGATCGCTTTGCGGAACGCGTCGGCGGATTTCAGCCAGCAGGGTTGGGACGTCCGCGGAGTCCTGGATGGCACCGGCAGCACCGGCTGGGCTATCTGGCCGGAAGTCAACAAAGATCACACGGCGCTCGTCGATCTGGCCGAGGAGATTGGCGACGAGCAAGACTCGCGACTGACGGTCCGGCTCCGCCACCAGCATAGCGACCCCAACTATCTGCTGGGCCGCTTCCGAGTGTCGTTCACCAACGACGCGGCAATGCTGCAGGCCACGCGAATTCGGCTCGATCTGAAGGACAACGAAGTGGCGGACCTGAACGTCGCGCTGGCGGACGCTCACGTCGCTTTGGCGAAGGCGCATGCCCAACAAGATCACACCGGCGAAGCCATCGCCTCGTTCACCGAGGCGCTTAAGTTCGCCACCGACCGCGGCGGCAAAGCGAGTATCATCGCAGCGGCCGCGCCGCTGGATGGCGTGCTGGAAGAACTGACACGGCGCACGGCGGGGGATGCGTCATTCCAGGCCGAATTGGCCCGATTCTTTGGCGAACAGGGCAATACGCCGCTGGCGGATGCCGCGCGCGCCAAAGCCCGCGCACTGTTCGAAAGACAATTGGGGGCCGAGCCCGACAACGCGGCGGCGGCGTCTGAGCTCGCCGGTCTCTTGTGGAGTACGCTCACACCGGTCGAACAATCCTGGATCGATGACGCGGCCCCGGTCGCCGCCAACTTGTTCGGTGATACGCCCTGGGAATTCGTCAGTCAGCCGGATCATCCGGTTTTCAGCGGCCAGAAGGCCATGCGCCGCCGGGCAGCCGGGCAAAGCCAGCACTATTTTGACGGGGCCACACCCGGCTTGAAGATTGGCGAGGGCGCCAGGTTGTTCGCGTACGTCTATCTCGATCCGCAAGACCCGCCCAAAACCGTGATGCTGCAATTCAAAGACGGCAGTTGGGACCATCGCGCGTTTTGGGGCGACGATTTGATAACCTATGGCACCGGAGGCACGGAAAATCACCTCTCGATGGGATCGCTGCCGAAGTTCGGCGAGTGGGTGCGCCTGGAGGTCGAGGCCAAACGGGTTGGCTTGCGCGCCGGAGCCGTTTTGAATGGCTGGGCCTTCACCCAGTACGCAGGCACTTGCTATTGGGACGCGGCCGGATGCACGAATTCGTTCGCGTCCCCCTGGCAACAATTGGCGGCCGCTTATCACCTGCTCGGCGACCAGCCGGCGCTCGACAAGTTGCTCGAGCGTCACCCGGAAGCGACCGCCGGCATTGGCGATCTGTACGCTTCGAAACAGGACTGGGAACGGGCAATCGCCGAATACACCCGGGCGATTGACGCGAAGACCCAAGACGCCCGGATCTTCGCC
>DATLQY010000307.1:0-4208 GCA_035534975.1 Pirellulales bacterium | reverse complement strand
GCCAAGGGTGCCAAGGTCGGCGAGCATGGGCTGTTTGGAATTGCTTGAGTGGGTTGACAGCGGCGGGAAGGCCCGCAAGATACCAGGACAAGATACCAGGAAACAGTACCATTTCCAAACCGGGCGTGCCATGTCCGGCCTGGTGAGCCGGGCGGATGTGCGAAGTGGCGCTGCAAGTTATGCTAGCACCGCCCTTTGCGCGGCGGCCAAAGCGCTCTTGTCCTATCCAGCGCCGGGCTTATGTTTGAGATAGTGCTTCCATTGTCAGGCAGAGGTGCGCCATGTCCAACACAGTCGCGACGGTTCCCTGGAGCGGACGGCATTTGATTGCCGGCGAGTGGCGCCGCGCCACCGCCGAGCGGTTCCAAAGCGTGAACCCGGCGAGGTTCGACGAGGTCGTTGGTGAATATCCCCGCGGCGCGGCGATCGACGTGGAGCAGGCCGTAGCGGCCGCCCGCGCGGCCTTCGGCCCTTGGCGGCGCGCGAGCCGGGTGAAACGCGGCGAGCGATTCGGCAAGCTGGCCTCACTGATTCAGCGCGACACCGACGCACTGGCCCGCGTGCTGGCAAGCGAAAGCGGCAAGGTCCTCGACGAGGCACGCGCCGAGGTCGTGGAAGGGTTGCACATGGTCGAGTACGTTTACGGTACGGCGCGGCAACCGACCGGCCAGGTCATCGAGTCGGAAATCGAGGCCAAGGACCTGTTCGTGCGCCGCAAGCCCCGCGGCGTGGTCGCGGTGATCACCCCCTGGAACTTCCCATTCGCCGTGCCGCTTTGGATGCTCGCGCCCAGTCTGCTGGAAGGCAACACCACGGTTTTCAAGCCCTCGGAGGAAACGCCGGAAATTGGTCAGCGGCTGGCCGAGTTGTTCGTCGAGGCGGGCTTTCCCCCCGGCACGATCAACCTGGTTCACGGCCTCGGCGAGGAAGTCGGCGCGGCCCTTGCCCGGCATGCCGAGGTCGACGTCGTCTGTTTCACCGGCAGCTACTCCGTCGGCTCTCAGATCCGCAAATGGGCCGCCGAAAGCGACCATAAGACCTGCGCTTGCGAGATGGGGTCGAAAAGCGCGGTGATCGTTTGCGAGGATGCCGCGCTCGAGTTGGCCATCAACGCAGCCGTCCTCAGCGCCTTCAAGACCACTGGGCAGCGTTGCGTCTCGGCCGGCCGCGTGCTCGTGCATCGAAAACGGCTCGACCGCTTCGCCGCCGGGTTCGTCGAGCGTGTGAAGCAGCTCCGCTTCGCCGATCCGTTCACGCCGGGAGCGTTCGCAGGACCGTTGGTGAACCAGGCCGGTGTGGACAAGGTCTCCATGTACAACGACCTGGCGAGGCGCGAGGGGGCCGAAGTCCTGCTCGACGGCGGCCGCATGCGGGGCGCCGAGCACGCCGGAGGTTACTTCGTGTCGCCCTTCGTCTACCGGCAGGAGTATGCTCCCGACAAACGCACCATTCACGAGGAAGTCTTCGGCCCGCACCTGGCCCTGGTCCCCTTCGACGACGACCAGGAAGCGATCCGAATCTACAACGAAACGCCGTACGGGCTTTCGATGGCCGTCATCACCGAGGACTACCGCCGCTGGCGGCTGTTCCGAGACGAGTGCGACTACGGCATGGGATATGTGAACCTGCCCTGCATCGGGGCCGAGGTCCACCTGCCGTTTGGCGGCGTCAAGCGTAGCGGCAACGGCCAACCTTCGGCCGCCGGGTTGGTCGACGCCGTGACACACAAAACGGCTTTTACCGTAAATCATGAGCGGGGTATCACGATGGCGCAGGGAATGAGTTCGGAAGTGCTCGGCGAGCGTAGGGCGTAAGCCCCCTGTCAGTCCGGGACGACTGGGAGAAGCTGCTCGGCGTCGAAGCCTGATGGGAGGGTCACGGGTCGAACCGGCCCGCGTGAGGTATAACCATGGAAAGGTATAATCCGTAAAAAAAGCGCTCGATTTCGGACAAATCGCTCGGTTTCGATGCGCTTTGGCATTCATGCCAGGACGAGGGCGATGGCCGTTTGCGAGCAGTGTTTGGCGGTATTCCGCGAGCGGGGGGCCCCTGTTGATGACGACGCCGAATGCCAAGGGGCTTTAATGCGCCAATTGGCGCATTAACGCCGCGTGCCACTCCCGTGTGTGGGCCCCCCCGGCTGCCTGGCGGTCGTCGAATCGCCTTAGATGCGCCAATTGGCGCATCATAGGTTCCATCCAAGAGGCGCCTTGTGCGTCCCGCCTGCCCGGCGGTTTTGGAATAGAGTTTTATACTTCACGATGACGGCTCGGCCCAAGCGATTACCCACTGCAAGATAGGCGAGAAGTCGTCTCGGTGGTAGAATCACATCATGCCAGAGCTCAGCCGCTTTTTTGGCATCGTCATTCGTATGTACATGGAAGTCGGTAGCCCACACCACCTTCCGCACTTCCACGCGTATTACCAAGACGATGTCGCGATCTTCAGCCTCGATCCCGTAGACGTGATCGCCGGAGAACTCCCGCGGCGCCAGAGGCGTCTCGCGGAGGCCTGGGCGGAACTTCACCAAGAAGAGTTGCTGGCCGATTGGGCGCGCTTGCAAGCGGGACAAACGCCTTTGCCGATTGATCCTCTGGAGGGAGGAAAATGACGGTGCATCCGATCTACCGCGTTACGTCGTTCCAGCTTGCGGCACCGTTTACGCTACGCGTGCGGTTCGACGACCAAACGGAGCAGGTGATCGACTTCGAACCGGTGCTGGCCGGAGAACTCTACCGCCCGCTTCGAGACTTGGCGCTGTTTAATCAGGTGCAAATTGATCCTCTTGCGCATACACTCGTTTGGCCCAATGGCGCAGATTTCGACCCGGCAACCCTCCACGACTGGCCGGAGCAAGCCGAAGCCCTGGCGGCGCGGTCGCGCCAGTGGGAGCGCGCGAAATCGGGATTGCCGGCTGGCCCCGGCGGCGGGGCCGGGCGCGGGACGTAAATCGTCCGCTTGGTCGAGGTGACCGCGTGTGCCGGTCGCCCCGACACTGGATCGGTTCGCCACGGCCTGCCCGAACGTCTGGACAGCGACCCAGGGGGCCGTTCCACGGCCAGTGATTGGCCTTCTTGTTGCGCAGCAACAGGAAGTTCCCGAAAGGACGGAGGACGGGATTCCAGGATGAACAGAATTAAGGACGGTGTGAGGGTCGTCCCGATGCCCGTTCTGTGAATCCTGCAATCCTGTCCAAAGAATGCAGCCGGCAAATCGGAGCACGCAATCGTTAATCTGGGGTCAAGAGAGGCCCCGGGCCGCCCAGGGCACATTAGCTTTATGGCGGACCATTTTATTTACCTGGCTGGACGCCTGGCACGCCGGACAAATCAAACCAGGTCGTGCCGCTGAATGATCGCGCACCAAGGGAAAGCGATTCGGGGCCATGCCTTATCAGCCAATACGGCTCTTCGGACAGGTACCCGACGGCAACCACGAGGGGCGACTCCTCGCCGCCAGCGGGCAAGCGAAGCACCTCCACACGGTACGGTTGCGATTCGTAGTCGTGGCCAACGGCGACGAGTAGCCCTCCGACGTGCATGTTATTACTGTTTCCGCCCCCATCCAACTTGATTCGAGGAGTCTCATCTTGCCGCACGATGATCCCGGAGTCGGGGTCGACGCCGAACCGGCGAACGCGGGCCCAGAACCAGCTCAAATCGAGAATGTCGACGCGACCGGGCGATCGATCAATGACTGCTGACAAATTCGTGAGGCGAAGACCCTTGATGCGCGAAGGACGCTCCAGCGACCCGACGCGGTACTGATATACGGCGAAATCGCCGGACGCTTTGCGGTAAGGAGAACCGAAGAGCAACACCCACTCGGGTGAAACGTCGAGAAGCACGGGCTCGTAGGAAACGTCGTGTTTCCCGACATCCTCACCCGCGTGCGGGCAGGCTAGGCCCCTTGCGACGATGTCGTAAAGGTGGAGCGGCTGGTCAAGCAACCTAGCCTCTTGATTATCGATGCCGAAGCGGAATCCCACGAGGCCATTCGCCAGCGCCTCGATTCGACAATCGCAATCCGCAGGGACATCTGTGATAGGCAGGTAGACCAATCCGTCGCCGCCGCATCCGACGATCACGAGGTCGGTCGCTGCTTGGCCCACTCCGACGTCACCCTCCACGTCCGAACTGCCTGGTATCGAACGACTAGCGAGAACGCCGCACGCCCAGTTGCCGTCGTCGATGCACAACGCATGCTTC
>DATLQY010000306.1:0-7769 GCA_035534975.1 Pirellulales bacterium | reverse complement strand
AGCTGACCTATCAGTACAGCGGAAGGAACATTCGTCTCACCGACCTGGCCGGTGAAGTCGCGATGGATGTCGTGGCGTAAGCGGCTGGCTCTAGTCGCTTGGCCTTTGAATCACGAGCGATACCTCGAATCGCGTGTGCGGCGAATCGGCACGGACGATCCGCGACGGCTTGATCCGCAGCTCGCTTTTCACTTTGCCCCCTTCCTTGACCTCGTAGAGGAACAGGCTGGCATCGCCGGCCAGTACGCGGACGAAACCGAAATTTGTGACCAACAGCGCCACCAACCGCCTTGCGTCGCCCGTGCTGCCGTTGAACGTGATCCGCTCGACGCGCTGGCGGTGGTTGAAGTAATAAGTCAGCGAGCCGGCAAGGTCGTCAGGTCGGGTGCCCGTGACCAAGGGCACGCGATAGCCCTGCATTTCGAGTTGCGCCAGTCCAGCCGAGACCCGCGGCCATTGGCCCAACACCCAGGCCGTCGTGACGTCGAAGCGGAGGGCCTGCCCCATGTCGACGATGGGCGCGGCATCCGCGGCGCGGTCGGTTCCGTGCGCCGCGGCGAGCGCGGCGCCGGCCAGGGCCGAACCGTCTGTGCTGGTCTGTTCAGGGCCGGCGGGCTTGGTAGTAAACAGGCCCGCCAGGCCGGACGACGACGAAAAAAGGTAAGGCATGCCGATGGCGCCGGCCAGGCCGAGGGCAAACCAGCTTCGTTTGAGGAACATCGCGTCACCATCCGGGCGGACAGGCTTCATCGACATTGAATCGGCAGGAGTCCCCCTTAAGATTGGACACGCGCCCATCCGCCGGATACAGCTTTCCCAAACCGTGTCATCGTCAAGACAGGCAACCTCGCTCAACATCATCGACTTGTTGTTGGTGACGGATCTCGAATTCCGACTCGCTAATGGATCGTCGCGGCGGCAACGTAAGAAATGACGTCCTTGCCCCGCGGTCTTCATCCCGCAGCCATCGCGGAGGCGATTTCATTCATTGCCGCCAGCGCGGCGTCTATCTCTCCGGCGGTGGTCAGCGGCCCCAGGCTGAATCGGACCGTGCCGCCGCCGGCGATCGTGCCCAACGCCCGGTGCATCAGCGGGGCGCACTGCAAGCCGGAGCGCACCTGGATCCGGTAAGCGCTGTCGAGCGTGGCGGCCAATTCCTGCGGATCGATCGCGGCGAACGTGACGCTCACCACCGCCACTCGCTGGTCGGCGGCGACCGGTCCGTGGATCCGCAGAGCGGCAATCGCCGACAAACCGGCCAGCAATTGCTCTGTCAAACGCAAGGCGTGCCCCCGTATGCGGTCCATTCCTTGTTCCCGCAACCAGCCGACGCCGGCCGCAAGTCCGAGGATGCCCGGAACGTTCAGATTGCCCGACTCATAGCGGTCGGGGAGCGTTTCGGGTTGCCGGTCCTGATCGCTGAAACTGCCGGTCCCACCCTGTCGCAGCGGCGCGAGTTGCCCTTCGACGCCCCGGCGGATGTACAAAATGCCGGTGCCGAGTGGCCCCAGCAAGCCCTTGTGGCCCGGCGCGGCAAGCAAATCGACCGACAATTCGTCGACGGACAACGGCAAATCGCCCAGGGTTTGGGCGGCGTCGAGCAGAAACAACGCGCCGTGCTGGCGGGCAATCCCGCCGACCTCGGCCGCCGGCTGTAGCGCGCCGGTGACGTTCGAGGCGTGCGTCAAGGCGACGAGCTTCGTGTCGGGGCGGATCGCCCGCCGGACGTCGTCGGGATCGACCACTCCCAAGGGGCCGCAACCGACCCGCGTGACGGCGATCCGGCCGGCCGCTTCGAGGAAGCTTAGTGGCCGAAGGACGGAGTTGTGTTCCACGACCGAGGTGACGACGTGCCCCCCGCCGGCGAGTGTGCCGTGGATCGCCAGGTTCAGCGAGTCGGTGCCATTGAACGTGAATACGATCCGGCCCGCGTCGTCGGCGCCAATGAATCGCGCCAGGTCCCGCCGCGCACGCTCGACGGACTCGCCGACCTCGACCGCGTCGGCGTACGAACCTCGTCCCGCCGCCGCCCCCGATTCACGCTGGTAGCGTTCAACGGCCCGGTAGACCGCTTCCGGCTTGGGCCAACTCGTGGCGGCCTGATCGAGGTAAATGCGCGGGAGTGGGGGCATGGGTGGGTGGGGAAGTTAAAAGAAGAACGTTAAATGACCCAGCCTGCCAAGGACCAATGACAACCCCATTTGAACCGCGCAAACCCCCGACGTCCAGCGTCGAACAAGCTGATCTTGCCCCTTGGGGCCGTTCTTGCCACACTATCGCCGCGGTGCCATTGCGCGCCGTGATCACGTCTCAACGCGGGGATCTACGCCGCGCATTGGATCGGCATGCGTCAACTGACAGGCCCAATTCTGTTGGTCATATCGTTCGTTGCGCCGGGCTGCGCGCGGTGGCAGACGCCGTCAACTCCGATCGCCAACCCGGTCTTCGTGCCCATCGCCGACCGCGACTACGTTTGGGACCGCCTGGTCGACATGGTGGACGACTATTACAAGATCAAGCGCGAAGACCGCGTGCGGCTGGTCGACGGCGTCTTGACCGAAGGCCGGATCGAGACGGTACCCGACACGAGCTCGACGTTGCTCGAACCATGGCGAATGGACACGGTAACTTTCTACGACAAGCTCATCGCGACGTTTCAGACGATGCGGACGTACACCATCGTGCGCGTAATGCCGGCCGAAGGAGGGTTCTTCGTCGAATTGATTGCCTACAAGGAGTTGGAAGACAACCCTCGGCCGCTTTTCTCCACGGCGGCATCAGGTACGCTGCGCTACGACACTTCGCAGGCACACACCAAGTTGCTGGTCGAGGACCAGGTTCCGACCAAAGGGTGGATTCCCCAAGGGCGAGATCCGCTGTTGGAACAGCGGATGCTTGACCAATTGCTCTCCAAGCTCGGGTTGGGGCCGGCGTACTGGCAGACGATACCGCCGTTTTGCGGTCTGCCGCGTTCTCAAAACAGCAGTCGGCTGGCGACGAGGCCGACTACCAGACAATGAACGCCTAGGCCCGGAAAAAGACGTTAGGCGATAGGTGTTGGGCCAGGGGCGACTAATGCGTATCGCCGATTGCCGCCATGACACTCGGAGTGGTGACCGCGGCCGGTGCGGCGGCCGCCAACGGGAGCATGATCGTGAAGGCGGTGCCCTTGCCCAATGTGCTCTGGACGCGAATCCGGCCGTGATGGGCTTCGACGATGTCGCGGCAGGCCGATAGCCCCAGCCCGGTGCCTCCCTTGCCGCTGGCGTCGGGGCCGTTCTTGGTCGTGAAGAACGGGTCGAAAATCAGCCGCGTCGTTTCCGGCGACATGCCGCAGCCGTTGTCGCGGACCAGCATCTCGACCAGATTGCTTTCGGCGTCGTGGCTCAGCCGCACGATCACGCGGCCTCCCTGAGGCATGGCCTGCCGCGCATTGATCAGCAAGTTCAAGAGCACCTGCTGGATCTGGTTGGGAATGGCCGACACCAATGGCACCACCGGCACCTGCCGCTCGACGGTGATGCGGTACTTGTTCAGCTCGCGTTCGACGAGCACCAGGGTGTCGTCGATCAGCTTTACCATGTCGGTCGGCTCGAACGCGCCGGTGCGATTGCGGGCGAACCCCAGGATGCCATTGGTGATCCGGGCGGCCCGTTGTCCGGCCGCCAGAATCTTGTCGAACGATTTCTGCCGCGTTTCGGCGTCCTTGTGGCGCAGCCCGAGCTTGGCATAGTTGATGATCGTCATCAACACGTTGTTGAACTCGTGCGTCGTCGTACTGACCAACTCGCCCAACGCCGTCAACCTTTGGGCGTGTGCCAGTCGTTCCTTGAGGACCGCGAGTTGCTGTTGGAGGCTGGTCTCATCGCCGTCACTGGTCGGCATCCGTCGCTCCGCGCTTTCTTGACGTTCGAAGGCCATGCTCCTTCATCGTCGCACTCGGCTGGGCAACTGTAGCCAGTGCGGCTATAATCGCGCGCCGTAAGTCCCATGAGCAAAGGGACTTGGCGAACTGGAGAAGCTGGGATGCACACGGTCGACTTGTTGGAACAGGCGCTGCGGGCGGCGGCAGAGTTGGGCTACGGCGTGCGGCAGGAATGGCTGGGTGGCAGCGGCGGGGGAAGCTGCGAAATCAAGGGGCAAAAGTGGATTTTCCTGGACCTGGCCCTGAGCCTGCCCGATCAGCTCGAACAAGTGGCCGAAGCCCTTCGTAGCGAGCCCGGCGCGGCTTGCCTTCCGCTGCCGCCCGCCCTGGGGCGGCTGGTGATGCCGCGCAAGGCGGCTTGAGGGCTCAACGCGCCAAATCGGCGTCAAGCCGATAAATCGCGCCGACCGCGCTATCGGGGTCCGTCGGATCGACCAACTCTTCGATCGTGAAAACGCCGTCAACCGCGATCGGCTTATCACTAAAGTCCGCCGACTTGCCCGGATTCATGTGGACGATGATGAAATCGCACAGCGCCCGGTTCGGACCGAAGCAGCACGTGTCGCTGTCGCGAGTAAGTATGAAACCCGGCAAGTTCGTCATCGTGTATGCCGAATCCGGTAAGATATATCCGCGGATTCGAATCGACTTGCCGTGCAACTCCTCCGTTTGCTTCGGGACCATCGAGCGTTCGAACGCGTCGCCCGATTTGATTTCGAACTTGAGCGCATCGAACGTGATATCTTTCGTCGCGACCGCGACGTCGGGCTCTTCCACTGGCGCGGTCGGCGGAGTCGGCGTTGGTTCCGCGGTCGTCGCCGGAATCGAATCCTGCGATTTGTCGTCGCCTGCCGCCGGCTCAACATGGGCCGTCGAGGCGGCTCGCGCCGGAGTGGAAATCGCGGGACAATGCGACTGGTTGCATCCCGCGCCGGTAACGAGGCACAAGCCCAGCAGGCAAGCCGACCCGGCCAAGGCGATTCGATTCTCAACGGTCATTGGACACCTGATCATCGTAGATAATCCGCATCGAGTTGATAGACCACGCCGCCCAAGCCGTGCATTCCGCGGTCGGACTCGACGTGCATTGTTCCGCCAATACGGCGCACCCGCATGTCGAACTTGGCTTCGAGCTTTCCTTTGAGGCGGACCATGATCATATCGGTTATTTTGGGGTTTCCGCCGAAGCAACAGTCGCCCTTGTCGCGGACGAGAATGAACTGCTTGATTCCCGTGATCTCTCCCTTGTCCGGTTGATAAACGTAGCCTTTGATGAAGACTTTTTGGCCGTCGAATTCTTGCGCCTGCTCGGGCGGGACCTGGTACGGCGCTTCGGCCGTGGGCTGGAGCAAGTCGTAGTTGATGCGCCGATAGCCCTCCGGGACCTCGGTGAGGTGGTCGTATGCCTGCCAGGTCAAGCCGCCCACCAGAAACAGCGCCGAGAGCAGGCTGCCGGCCAACGCGACCAATTCGCCCGTGTAGTCCTCGGGGTTGGCCCGAATCCGGCGCAGCGCCAGGAAGCCGGTGAAAATGCCTACCAGGGGAATGATGGCCAACGTCCAGTCGAAGATGGCCAGCGCCGACAGCAACCCCAATACGCCGCTGACCACGGCCAGCGTGTTCAGAGCGCGGTAGCGCGCATAATCGTCGAAAACCTCGGCGGCCTGCGTGCGCTCGAGTTCCAAGCTCATGTTCGGTCTCTCAATGAATCAGGTCGACGCACGTGGGCAGCAGCCGTGCAAAATCAGCATCAAAATCAATAACAGCACGCCGCCGGCGCCCAACGCGGCGAAAATCACACTCGCCGTGCTCACTTCTTCCGTAACGGCCGTCGGAACGGGACGCGAAGGCCGCCGGCCGGTTCGCGTCGCGCTTGGCTCGCCCGCGGCTGGAACCGCGGCCACTTCACCCCCCTCCACCGGTCCACCCCTTTTCGCCAATTCACCGGCCGTCATGGAGCCATCCGCCGCCTCCGTCGCGGAGGTCTTGTTGTCCGTGGACGGTTTTTCGCCGTTGCCCGCCTTGGGACCCGTCGCCTTGTCGCTCTTGTCGCCGGCCGCTTTGTTCCCCGCCGCTGGTTTGTCGCCGTCGGGCTGTTTCGCTACCGGGGGCTTCGCTCCCCCGCCGCCGGGAACAGGGAAAAAGCTGTTCGCGCGCTTCACCGCGTCGGGATCGATCTTCGCCAGCTCCTCCAGGTGCTTCTTGGCTTGGGGCTTGGGGCATGCGCGCAAATAATTGACCACCGGCACGCGCACCCACGACGATTGGTCGTCGGCGTCCTTGAACAACTGCACGAGCTTGTCCATTACCGACCAGTCCTGCCAACGGGCCAGGTCGGGAATCACCAGGTCGGCCAGCTTGGGCCGGTCGAGAATGTGCCTCAGCCCCTCCATCAGCCGGGCCTTGGGCACCACGTCGCTCTCCTGTCCCAGGAACCGCAACGCGGTGATCGCCGAATAGGTGTCGATGTATTCTGCCTGCTCATTCTTGAGGAACAAGTCCTCGACCAACGGCAGTCCGTCTGCCCCCTTGAGGATCACGTAACAGGCGATGATCGCGTCCAAGGCCACCCGCACCTGTCGGTCGGTTGACTTGAGCATTCCTTCCAGTATGGGCACGTCTTCGTCCTGGCCGCAAATGCCAAGCATCGTCAGGTACAGCCGGCGGCGGCTGGGCGATACGTTGGGGTCCTTGATCCAGCCCAAGAGGCGATCACGCCGCATCTTGGGACCGAGCTCCTTGACTTCGGCGTAAGGGGCCCGGGCATATTCGTCATACGCATCGGTTGCCAGGATCGTTTCGGGGTCTTCCAGGTACTCCTGGAAAAAAGCCAATCGCTCGGCGCCTTTCTCGGCCAGTTTGGGCAGCGCGGTGATGTACTCGACGCCCCGATCCGAAAGCGCCGTGGGCGCGGCCCACGCGATTTTTGGGGCGGCCTTCCCCTTGGCATCCGGGTCTTGGATGTCGACGCCCAGCACCAGGAAATTCGAGCCGATCGGCTGCTGGCCGAAATAGAGCACCTGAAACCGCCGCAGCTCACCCAGCGCCTCTGTCCCCTTCAGGATCTCGACGATTTCGAACGTCGATTCCACGGCATCGCTTTCCGCGGGCTGATCGCCATCGGCCGCCGCCTTGAGCGGCCGTCCGGCCAGGGTGGCCAAGACCGCGAAGTTCGAGTCCTTGATTTCTTCCGAGAAGGTGCGGGTTACGGCATTGCAAAAGGGGCAGGCCATGACCGCGCCCGGCAGAAAGGCCAGCAGGGCGGCAGACGACAATAAGCGCAACAGGTTCTTGGGCGACATGACCGGACTCCTTCATGCTTAGGCGAAAGGTAGGTCTGTATATTGTACACGCCGCGGCGGTTTTAGCACTACCCAGTCCCGTGGGGCAGGTTTCCAACCTGCCATCCCGTTTATGCCGAAGCGATGCCCAGGTCGCCAACCACCCCATTTTACGGCGACATCGACAAGGCCTTGGCCACGTCGGTCCGATAGGCCGTCATGGCGGGTAATAAACCCGTCACGGTGGCCAGGAAGATCAGGCCGGGTATCAATACCGGTTCCGTCGGGAACGTCAGCGTCACTTGCCGCAGTCCCAATTCGAACTCCAACACGGTCCAATGGAACTGGAAGAGCCCGATCGCAACTCCAGTCTGGTTGACGATCCAAGGGCTTAGCGCCCGTGGGATGAGGTGGCCCAACAAGACCCCCGCCGCGCCTCCGCCTAACGACAGGAGGATCGACTCCAGCAAGATCACGACCATCACGGTCGTGCGCCGTGCCCCGAGCGAGCGGATGATTGCAATATCTCGGCGGCGATCGTTCATCGAGTTGTAGATGCTCAC
>DATLQY010000305.1:0-18614 GCA_035534975.1 Pirellulales bacterium | reverse complement strand
GGTCGGATTGGGCTACCGTGACGCTGGGGGGAAAGGGGGCCTATCGACCGATCGTGCGCGCCCGGGTGCCTCTGACCACAATTCCCGAGTCTCGTGCCCCGCCGAGGCTCCTTCTACCACTCTATGAATAATCCGGGCTAGCTAGCGGCGAAACTGGTGAATCTCGGTCAACACCTGTTCCCAATCGCCGCGGAACGGGATCGCGCGGTCATCGATGTACATCACCGCCGGCGGCTTGTGTTCGCAGATCTCGTCGACTTCGATGCCGTGTTTTGCCAGCCAGTGGGCGATGGCGTTCCGCCCTGCGAGCGTGTGGCAGCGGGACGAGTGAACCACTACGCGATACGATTTCCGCAGTCGGGCGACTGCCTCGCGAGTGCCGTGAATCGGCGGGTCGGGAATCACGTCGGCCCCGCACCAGCCGGAACGGTACGAGTGAATCACGCCGTCGAAGTCCAGGCACACGGTTCGCCGCGCCGGATGAATGCCGTTTTGCCCGGCGATCGCCAAATCGGCCGGCCGGGTCGCGAGCAGACGGTCGATCGCCTCCTGCCCTTCCAACCAGGGCCGGTCGGTCCAGGGTTCGTCATTCCAGACCCGAGTATAGTGCGCTCGCGCATGATGGCGGCCGGGCAGGCGCAGCCAGTCGCCGTAATGGTCCCAGCATGGCTTGCCGGGAAAAACCTCCGGGGCCTCACTCAAGCCGCGCTTGAGAAAATCGCCCACCAACTGCCGGCCATATTCGTGGACGCCCTGGGTGGCCATCGGCTGTGCGAACAGCACCAGGAGATGGAAGCCGCCGATGCCGTTGGAATCGAGCAACAAGGGATCGAACCCGTGCTCCCTCAGCGCGTGCCACCACGTTTTGGCCGCGGAGTAGTTTCCCTCCCGAGTGACCGATAGATCCTCCTCGTCGTGCAGATCGATGTCGATCGCCAGCCAGCGGGACGTCTGATCGGCACTGGCGCCATGCACGCCGAGCACACCGGATCCCGAGCGGACCTTGAAGTGCTTCTTCAGCGAGTCGACGTCCAGGAACACTTTTCCCCGCTGCTCACGAAATGGAGCGGTGACCACACGTGTTCCGGCTTCGTCGGCGTCGCCGCGGCGCTTGACATAGCGCCCCCAAACGTCGGTGCGGTTCACCAGGCGGGCCATCACCCAATCGGCCAATTCAGGCGATCGTTCGTGCCACTCGCCGGCGATTCTGTCGAGGTAGTCGGCCATGGGGTGACCGTGTTACGAGCCTGGCCCGAGGGCGTCCGCGTCCGTCAACCCGCGGTTCCAAAGCCCGCACCGCCAGTTCGAATGATGGCGGCGTCGCGCGTCCGCGCGCTGCCGGCGATCCTTTGCGCCTCGGGCACCGCGCGAGGTTGCGAATAACGGTGGCGAAGCTCGCGAATCCGCGCGTCGCGGAGCTTGCTCACGTCAATCATGAGCCGTTCGTTTTTCCACGGCATGCTTGCCGATCGGGCCGCGTCCGCCAGGTCTTCACGCAGCACCAGATCGAGCCAGGCGTATGCCCAAAGCGGGATTTCCAGATCGTCGACGGCGTCCCCGAAACACGCGTCGATCTGGTCCTTGATGACGAGTAACGCGCCGTTGGGCCCGTCGGGACGGTCGAAGTACGACAGCATCTGCTCGACCGTTCGCACCAACTGGTCGCAGCCAATCTGGTCCTGGATGCACCTCTCGCCGTGGCGCTCGACGATCCAGCCCGTCGCGTCGATGGCCGCCAGGATGTCGTCAAGGGTGAAGCCCGGCGGGATTTCCAGGGAATCGCGTGAATCTCGACCTCCGAAGCCGTGCGAGCGAGTGAATCGCACCCAACCGCCGTCGTCGGCGTCGATCATGATTCGTTCGTGGTACATCGTTTCGTTCCTTGTTTCAGGACACCACCCTCAAGGCGGTGGGCCTTAGTTCATTGAGGACGCCGGCCAGATTGTGCATGGCGTCGTCGTAATCGGGCACGAGCTCCAGCGCGCGGCGAAAAGCCTGCGCGGCGCTTCGCAGGTCGCGCTTTTCCGTGAAAACATGGCCGAGATTGTTCCATGCTTCCGGGTACAGGGGATCGCAATGGAGCGCCTCGTGAAAGCTCTCGATCGACTCGTCAAAGCGACCCAGCGCGCAGAGCACGTTCCCCAGATTGAAATGCACGGAGGGGTCGTCCGGATCGCATTCGCCCGCGAGGCGATAGGCGTCGGCGGCCTCCTCGAACCTTCGTTGATCTTCCAGCGCGAGACCTCGGTCGAACAGCTCGTCGAGGCGGCTAGCGTCGATTTCGCGGCCGGGCAATGCCAGCGATTCAGGTCCGTCGTCCGTAAGGCGATCCAGGTCGAAACGCCGCTGTCCGCTCGGCTCGATCAGCGCGCCGTTGAGCCTGAGCAGAAGTTGGCCGTCGCGTTCCAAGAGCGAGAGCTGCGAAAACGCGACCTCGGAGGCCGGGAGCCATGCCTTGAACTGTTCCAGACCATCCCGGATTCGAACGAGCGACGCCCCGCCCGCAACGAGCTCACACAGGCGCCTGGCACTGGAAACTTCGGAAAACGAAAAGTAACAGAACCGATGCACCGTTTCCACCGGCCGAACCAGCCCCATCCGTACCCAGCGGCGGACCTTCGCGGCGGAGACGCCAAGGATACGGGTGAGGTCCGAAATCGTGTGCCGCGCGCCGAGCGAATCGTACGGAGCGGTCAAGGCGATCCTCTCGAAGAACTCCTCTTCGGCCAGAAGTTCGACCGGATATCCGTAGGCCCGCAGTTTTCGCGCTCGTTCGAACATCGCGGAAGGCGAGCCATCGCGCTTCGCCGGCCAGCCATCGGCTCCGATGACCAGAAGAAACCCGCCTCTTAACGTATGGCGTTGAAACCGCCCACCGCACGAGCACACGAGGGCCGCGAACTCCGCGTGGGTCATCGCGGCCAACCGGCCCGTGACGCAGACTCGCTTTCCCTTCAGAGCGTCGCGCGGCTCCGCGGGCCTGGAGTTTTCGCCAAGGGATGGGACGAGGTCGACTTGCATATTGCGGATTGTCCCGGACGCGCGCCGTGCTAGCATTGCCATGCTAGCACATCAAGCGGCGACTGTCGCCTTTCGCTCCGCGAAAGAACGCCCTTTCGCGGAGCGAAAGGCGACATACGCTGGCGGTCCTGGTATAGGCTCTAACCTGATTTTTTCTTCGTCGTTCGCTTCTTCCGCACCGACGGGGCCAGAGTCGACTCGTGGACTGCCGGCTCGCTGCGCGGCTCGGCGGCGTCGGCGGTCGCCAGCCCTTCCTTCGTTGCAACCGCTTCCTTCATACCCGGCCCCGCGGCAATGACCGATTCGGCACCGCCGGCGTAGCGCTGCCAGCCGCTCTTGACGTTGGACTCTCGCAGACCCTCGAACAGTGCCTCAATTTGCGCGCGCGAGCTCGAGACGCGAACCTCTCGCGCCAAGGCGTCTTTGCGGTTGGGGCTGAAATCGGTGTAGTGGGCCACGAACGCCGGAAACTCGTCGCCGGACGATTCCTTGTTCGTCTTCCAGAGCAGGAACTTGCGGACCATCGTTTGTCCCTTGAGCTCCTTGGTGAAGACCTCGCGCCGCAGCAGTTCGCCTGCGGGGAGCGTCATTTGCCGTGAATCGCGGTCGACGCCCGGCACTTCGACCAGGTCGGTCAGTTGCGCGATCCTAATGTCCTGCGGCACGACCGATTTGTCGTCGCGGCGGCGGATGAACTGGGGCGAGATCACCGACGCCAAAGGCAAGCGGGTGACGACGTTGTATTGCCGCGATCCATTGACGCGATAATCGAGCACCATGCGGTCGACCGTGCCGCCGCGCGTGGTTTGCGAAATCAGGTCGAGGCAGCTAATCTCGACGACCCACTCGGGCTGGACCATTTGATAGGCGACGTGGTCGGCGTTCACCTCGGCGTATTCGCTTTCGACGACCATGTCCTTGAGATCGCACAAGAAGCTGCGGCGCTGGTCGTCGCCGAATCCGCCTCCCACGCGGCCCAAGACTTGCAGGGTCCCCTCGGGACGCATCACGGCCAGCAGCATGTCGTGCAACATTCCCTGGCGGTCGCCCAGCGATTCGGTGAACCCGATTACGGCCGCGTCGAGCGTGTGCCGCGGCTTGATCTTGAACATGCCCGCCGTATCGTTGCGAACGACCAGGCCCTCGGCCCCGTCGCGCTCGACCCACTGCTCGAACAGTTTCTCGATGGCGGCTACGTCGGCGGTCACCTTGGCTTCGACGGGATGCACGGCGTGGCCTTTGCCGAAGAGCTTCTCGATCGTTTTCCAAGTCGCGGCGAAGGGGCGCTCGGTCGCGTCGCCGTCGAGCGAGAGGATATCGAAGACCGCGAACCGCAACCGCCCTAAATCGCCGGGCGACTGGGGCTGCCGGGTGATCGCCGCCACGTCATGCACGCGCGGCCGGCCGCCGTCGCGGGCCACGTATAGCTCTCCGGCCACAAGGGCTTCTTTCACATGGGCGTCCGAAAGCAGCCGCGCCGCTTCTTCAACCCACGGAATTCCCACCCGCACCGTGCCGCCGGGGTTGATCGTGAACGCCTGGCCGTCGCGGAACACGAGCACGGCGAATTCCCCGTCGACCTTGCGGCTGACATGGTACTCGGCGGCGGGGACCTTGCGCGAAATGTCGTCGCGGTCGAGCGGCTGCATGCGCGAGCTCGACCGGCGGCGGTATTCCTGCACCCGCGGCAAGATGCCCGGGTCGGCGAGCGCGGTCGCCGGGGCGACGCCGTAGTCGCCCAGCTTGATTTCGACCCGCGACTTGTCGAGCAGCGCGGCGGCGTTCATGGAGCGGCCTCCGGGGGGGTCGTTTCCTGGGGGGCTTTGAGCTCCAAGTCCGAGAAGTGCAGCACGAGCGCGTACATGTCGCCGCGCGTGCGCCCCTCCAGGAAGCCGCGGTACGGCGAACCGCCGCGGCGCAGGATCAGGGGCTCTTTCGATTTCGGGCCGGCGCCCAGCAGCATCAGGCAGTCTTTTTCCTCCAGTTCCTTGGCCATGCCGTAGAGAAAGTCGTAGGTCAGGCCGTTCGTGTGGCGCAATTGCACCTTGCTGGAAAAAACGAACTTGCGACAGGCCTGTTCGCGCCGGACGTACACTCCCGACCAGCGCAGCGGCTGCTCGCCGGCCAGGTTGGGATCGAGGAGCTTGCGCGGGCGGCGTTCCCGCTGCGAGCCGTCGGGATTGCGCACGATTTCCCAGAACTGCGCTTTATGCACGATCCGCCGGTCGGCGTCGACGTAGACCCGCGACGTGTTGCGCAGCAGGCGGCCCGTTTGCTCGAGATCGACTTCGGGGTCCCCGTCCCGAAGCGCCTTGCCCACGTCGGGCAGCTCGCCATAGCGGGCCAAGAGCGCGTCGAGGTCGCGGTCGATCGGTCCCTTGAGCAGCCGCGCGCTTTCGATTTGCCGGCCTTGCTCGTCGACCCAACGGACCTTGAGCGGCGAACGGACGCTTTCCAGGGCGACCAGGGCGTCGCGCCCCGCGCTGTTGGCTATGTTGATTTCCGGCACGCAACGACCTCTCGAAACCGAGCTAAATCATGTCGAAATCCAGGAGCTCCGACTCATCGAGTTCACCTTCATCCTCGAACATCGCCATTTGCCGCAGGCCGATGAAATCCACCTTGGTCGGATTTCCGACCGCAAAGAACGTGTTCCCATCGTCGCCTTGCAGGAGAAAGCCGGCGTCGGCTTCGAGGCCGCCGCGATAGCTGTAGGGGAACTTGAAGATCGTGCCCCGCGCCAACTCAAGGTCGAGATCGGCCCGATCGCACTCGGTCGACAATTGGTAGACCAGGCGGATATTGTGGTTCAAGTATTCGTCGACCGTGGCTGTCTCGAAGAGCTTGATCGGCGCGCCGAACGACGACGGGACGCTCTGGATTTCCTTCCCGTCGACGTCGATCGGCCGCAGTTGGCCCTTGTCGCGCCAGGTGCCGTCGGCTGAAAGCTGGCCGAACGCGGTCCCGCCGCGGCCGACCACGGTGCGTCCATCGGCCGTAAGCGTCGCCAGCTCGCAACGACGTCCCTGGTCGTCGAGGGCCTCCACTTCCTTGTAGCCGTACAACCGGCTGCGATCGACCTTGTTCATGGCGAACGCCAATTCGCGGTCGCCCAACTGAAGAACGAGCGGCTTGGCCATTCGGCGTACCCCTTGATGATGTCAGGACCGCAACGGGTGGAGCGGGAAAACATCGCCGGCGGCTCAGACGTTGACGCTCAAATTCCAGTCGTCCGCCAGCTCGACGACTTCCGTCGCGTCGGACCGACAAGCCAATTCACCGACGACCACGGCCGCGTCGCGAACGCTGTCGAGCTCCGCGAGCAGCCTGGGCCACTCCAACTGGGCGATCGCCAGCAGGCCGGCGTGACTGTCCAGCACCCTGGCCGTCCGCTCGTCGAAGGCCGCGCGCCGATCGCATGCCAGGCAGGTGTCGCCAAAACGCTTGCGAAGCGTCTCGTACAACGTTCGGGCTTCGTATTCGCTCAAGACGTTGGTGGTGTGCGAATCAGAGCACTCCCGTCCGGACTGAATCTTGAAAACGCCGTCTTCCTCTTCCACGCGAAGTTGGCACGTCGGTGACGACGGCGAGGCGTACTCGTTGGGGCGGTTGACTTCGATGAGCAATGACATGGGATCGACACCGTGGGAATTGTCATTAGAGGGCATTCCGGTGCCGAAAGGGCCACTCCATACATTTCAGTAAACCGAATGCGTGCTAGCATTGCTAGCTGCACGGATTATCAGGGCGCGAAGCCTCGTGGGGCAGGTTTCCAACCTGCCGTACGGACTTCCATGGCAGGTTGGAAACCTGCCCCACGGGTCATCGCGCATTTTAGGCGGGTGGTTGTAAATCATAGCACACAGCCGCCGCGCGCGGCGAACAGGGTGAATGCGGGAAGAGGGGCGATCAAGTAGCCCGCGACTTGGGCGGACTCTCAGCCCGCGGCCCAGCACAAGCAAGCATCGAGACAAGTGAATGCCAGTCCACTATGGATTCTGGACCTCGCCTTCGTTGGCCGGCGGAGGGTCGTTCGTCGCGGCGGGCGGCGTGTCGCCGACGATGGTTGCCGCCTCGCCCTGTGTACTCTGCACTTGCTCCGAGTCGCGTGCTTCCTCGACCATCGGCGTTGCCGCCGCGGCCCGCTCGCGGGCAAGCTCCTCCTGGTAGCGTGCTTGTTCGGCCATTCGCATCGCGTCCTCGACGGCCGCACGCTGGGCGCGCACCCGCACCCAAACCAGGCCTCCCCCACCCAGGAACAACCCGCCGAACAAGACGACGATGATCAGAATGGCCATGCCGGCCTGGCCCGGCTGGTTGGATCGTGATTCCGACATGAGGATCCCCGCTGAAGGATTTTGAACGATTAAATCATCGGAAAGCTAAAGGTTACAGCATGTTTACAGCATAATGAACGCCGCCCAGCGCGCCCAGCGGCCGCACGACCAGGTCGGCGTGCTAGCAATCGACGTTTGAACCCCTTGGCAAAAAGCAGAAGCGACAAGAGAATCTGACACTAGTTTCATCTGGACAAGGAGGTCGAGAATGACGCTGCTTCAGGATTTGTTGCTGACTAGCCGAACGGTTTACGAGCGCGAGAGGGAATTCCTGCTCAGCGAAATGACGCGGGAGGCGCACAACTTCGCGGGCATGCTCCGCTCGAGGCCCAGCGACAGCGCGCTCATGGACGATGCCCGCAAAAGGGGTGCCTACTGGCGACGGTTTCTCACCGATCTGCGGGACGAACGAGAGCGCCGCGAGCGGGCCATTCGCGAGTTCTGCAAGCAATCGCGGCGATCCGCAGAGCAGGTTGCCGCGGCGGCTTGATGACCCAGCATTGAAGCGCTCGTAGAAATCATCGTCGTTGAGCATCGGCGATTAAGCCGGTTCAATCCTACGCCGACGTGACAGACGGATTCGCGCCCCGGCGTGCGAGCTGGTACGCCCACGTCAGCGCGGACCAGACGACCATCGCTCCTGCTCCTGCAGCCACTGCTGGATGACGGAAGGACGAGCGCAGACCAGGTCGACGACGCCGCGACGGTACATGGCGCGAACGGTTATCCACGCCACAAGCGGCGAAATCGCGAAAAACAAGACCAACCCGCCCAGGAACGTTACGGCACCAAACAACCCCGCCGCGTCCAACAACACGAAAACCAGCAGTGCAAGGCACACCATTAGCGGTGGAAGGCACACCACTCCTATAACGCTCGTCGCGGCCCTCGCAATGCGCCAGTGCAATTGGGCCAATTGCTGTTTGGGCGAGTTCATCGTCTCGGCGAACCGGAGGGCGATCAACCAGCCCTGTCCGGCGAGATACACGAAGACGAAGCCCGCTCCCACTATCGCGATTACGAACCACGATCCGCCAAGCGGCGAAGTGAAATGAAACGCTAACGCAAATAACACGGGCACCAACAGCACCACCCGAAAGCACGCCAGTTTGATCATCAGCCGCGAAATCTCGTCAAACCCGATTGGTAGCAGGGCAAACCGTGGCACGCACGCGCCGCCAAAAAGTGGCGCGCCGAAACCGAACCACCTGCCTCCCCGCATGAACAGGCAGACGAACGACATCATGGAAAGCATCATTGCAACCATATCGAGGCCGGGCTTGCCCGGCACTGAGGGAAACGCCCAGTGCAGCGGGATGACGGCGACGTTGACCAGGAACACGAATGGGTAGATGTAATTCCAGGCCGAGGTTTCTGCGGTCATGTAAGCGAGAAGCTCGGATTGTCGCCGCGTCAGAAAGCGCTGCTGCAAGCGATCGAGGATCCGTCCCAGGCTCTTCGCCGGCGCGGACGTCGAGCGGATACGCTGTATGAGGTGGCGGACCAACTGGGGAAGCAGTTGTTGATCCAAGCCGCGGACGCGTGCCGACCAATAATCACTTTCGGCCAGCGCCGTGGTACCGTTCCACAGCGTGAATTCGCGAATTCTGTAGGTCGCAAGCAACTTTCGCAGAGCCGTCGCCCCAACGGCGACCACCAGCGCGGCGGGAACGAGCGCCAGCCAGCCCCACATGACTCCCTGCAGAGAAACCAGTGTGAAAACAGCACATAGCCAACCGGCGGGAGACGTGGCGTAGACCATCATCGCGACCACCGGCAGGGCGGGCGCGTCGGACACAAGGTAGACGAAGGCGGCGGGGAACGCCAAGGCTGCAGCGACACGGACCGATGACGAAATGCGATATACGGCCAACACCGTGCCCAGTGCGATCGACGCAAGCCATTGGGCAACACCGATTCCTAAAGCCGCACACCAGCCCGCCGCCTCCAGCCTTTCCGCGTAAGCTACGAAACCCATGGCGAAAAGTACGGGGTACAAGCTGAGCGACGACCAACCAGCAGCGACCAGCCACGCGCGCCAGGCAATCCGGCGGCTCGATATGGGGAGATTCGACGTGACGGTTAGCCACTTCGACGTGCGCAACTGCGTTTGAATTTGGGCGGCAAACACGAACGCAATGAAAGTCTCAATCGACGAGACAGCGACGAGAACACCGTCGGCCCCGTGCCTCGCGTAGATCCCTGAAACCAGAAGCATGCGGAAGAAGAGTAAAGTCATCGCCAGAACATAGATGGCGGCCAGCACCAGGGCGATCGTAATCAACGGGGCCCTCACGGGCCTCCGCCTCGCGCGCTGAACGCGATCGTACTCGGCGCTTGGTTCAGGAGTGGCATGCACGGCCGCGCGGGCCCGGCGAATGAGCGCGCGTCGGGATTCTCGATCGGTCGCGCTCATGTCGGTTCCCCGCGCAACTGAACGAAGAGCCGCTCGAGGGCCTCCGTGGCGCCACCGGCCTGCTGCGCCTTCAGCCGCTCGATACGGTCGAAGGCGTGAACTCGCCCGCGGTGGAGTACGCAGACGCGATCGGCGAATTCGGCCAGTCCCAGGAGCTGTGTCGTGTAGAGTACGGTCCGGCCGCGTCGCAGCGCGTCGCGGACTTGGGTGCGGAAGGTGTGCAGGCCCGCCGGGTCCATGCCGGACGCAAACGGCTCGTCGAACATCCACAACTCCGGGTCGACCGCCATCAGTGCCGTCAGCGCCGCCTTGTACGCCTGTCCGCGCGACAACGTCCCCAGGGCTGCGTCGATGTTAGGAAGCATGTCGAGTTCGCGCAACAACCTGATCACACGCTCGTCCACCGCAGACCGATCGGCTTCGTAGAGGCGTAGCACCAGGTCGATGTGCCGCAAGACCGACATGTTGGGATAGACCAGCGGAAAATCGGGGAGCAGAAACATTCGACGGCGGAGATCGAGCCGTTCGCGATGGAAACGCTCGCCGTCGTAACGAATCTCGCCGGCATCCGGAGCAACGAGGCCGAGCAGGCACCTGAGCAGCGTCGTCTTTCCCGCCCCGTTCATCCCAAGGACGGCAACGATTTCGCCGGTTTCGACGTCGATCGAAACATCATCGAGCGACCGCGTCGGACCATACGACTTCGTCACGGACCGCAATGAGATTCGCACGAAAGTGCTCCTGGAGATCATTTCGCCGCGGGAAACGAATGACGCAAAAATTCAGGCCCACTCGACGCCACTGTCGCCGGTCGCGACCTGGCCGATCGGCCACGACGCAAGGCCGCAGTCGGCTAACTGGTGGCGGATGCTTTCAGCGTAGAAGGGGCTGACGACGAGCACCAGCCCTAAACCCATGTTGAATACGCGGTCCATCTCGTCGGCGTCGACTTCACCCAGGCGCTCGAGCCAGTCGAAGACCGGCGGCACGGTCCAGCTCCCGCGCTCGATCACTCCGCGGCAGCCCGGCGGCATGATCCGAGCCAGGTTCTCGTGCAACCCGCCACCCGTAATGTGCGCGACGCCGTGAACGACCGACTTGACCTTGTAATAATTCAGCAACTTGCGTACCGCGCGGGCATAAATTCGCGTCGGTTCGAGCAATGCCCGGCCGACCGTCGTGCCCAACTCCGGCACGTCGTGGTCGACGGAGAGTTTCGCGATCTCGAAGACGATTTTGCGGGCCAGACTGTAGCCGTTCGAGTGCAGCCCGCTGGATGCCACACCCACGAGCGCGTCGCCCGAGGTGATCGCGCGGCCGTCGATCACGCGCGTTTTCTCGACGACGCCGACGCAGAAGCCGGCCAGGTCGTAATCGCCCCGCGCGTAGATGTCGGGCATGATCGCCGTTTCGCCACCCAACAACGAGCAATCGCTCTCGATACAGCCCGCCGAGATCCCGGCGACGATCTGTTCCAGACGCTCGGGGTCGTCGTGCGACATGGCCACGTAGTCGAGGAAGAAAAGCGGCTCGGCGCCGCAACAGATCGCGTCGTTGACGCTCATGGCGACCAGGTCGATGCCCACGGTGTCATGCAGGCCCACGAGTTGAGCGACCTTGAGCTTCGTTCCCACGCCATCGGTACAGGAAACGAGCACCGGATCGGCGTATCGACGGGCAAAGAGCGGACTGTCGAAATCGAGCTGAAAGAGCCCGGCAAACCCGCCCTCGAGCGGCAAGACTCGCGGTGACAGCGTCCGTCGTAAGAGCCGCGGCAGCCGCGCCATGCTCTGGCGGTAGACGTCGAGATCGACGCCCGCGTCCTTGTAAGTTGCTTTGGCCATTGAGTTAGTTCGGTTCCGCGGACGCTCGAAGAGCTGGAATTCTAGGAAGCGATCACGCGGCTTGTCAAACCGGGCGAACGGCATCCCCTTGGCGGTAGCCGCCGGCGCCGGGTATATTGTTGCAATCGTCCGCTCCATGTTCGTTCAGACTCGGCTGGTTTCGAAGACCATGACACACGTTGCCATCCTCGGCGCCACGGGCTATTCCGCCCTGGAACTGGTCAAGATCCTGCTGCGGCACCCAGGGGCGGAGATCACCGCCGCGACGAGCCGCCAAGAGGGTAGCCCGCCGTTGGCAAGCGTCCATCCTTCGCTTACCGGCCGGATTGCGATCAACCTGGAAGACCTGGCGCCGGCGGCGGTCGCCGCGCGGGCCGAGTGCGTGTTCAGTTGCCTCCCCCACGGCGTGACGGCGAAGCTTGTCCCGCAACTCCTGGGAGCCAACTGCCGCGTGATCGATTTCAGCGCCGATTACCGACTGCGAGATGCCGAGGTCTACCGGCAATGGTACGGCGAAGAACACGCCGACCCTCAGCGGCTGTCGAGCGCCGTTTACGGATTGCCGGAGTTGTTCCGCGCGCAGATCGTCTCCGCGGCGCTGGTCGCCAATCCGGGCTGTTACCCAACGTCGGCCATCCTGGCTTTGGCGCCGTTATTGAAAGCCGGACTGATCGAGCCCGACGGGATCATCATCGACTCGAAAAGCGGCGTTTCGGGGGCGGGCCGGACCCTGAAAATGACCACGCTTTTCCCCGAGTGCAACGAGAGTATTTCGGCCTACAACGTCGGCCGGCACCGGCACACGCCCGAAATCGAGCAGGTTTTGTCCATCGCCGCCGGCCATGACGTGCAGGTGATCTTCACGCCACACCTGGTGCCGATGGACCGGGGCATTCTCTCGACCGCCTACTCCCGCCCGCGCGGTGAGGTCAGCGAGCAGGAAGTGCTCGACGCCTTGCGGCGGTTCTACGCCGACGAGCCGTTCGTGCGGGTCGTCGACCACTTGCCCGGCACCAAGGACACTTCCGGCACGAACGATTGCCACATTACCGCGCGGCGGGTACGCGACCGCGTGATCACGATCAGTTGCCTCGACAACCTGATCAAAGGCGCCGCCGGCGCCGCCGTGCAGAACTTCAACCTGATGTACGGGTACGATGAAAGCACCGCTTTGTGATGGGGCATTGATGCCATTCCTACTACCTCAAGGCTATCGAGCCGCCGGCGTGTACGCTGGATTGAAGCGAAATCCGCAAAAGAACGACGTGGCCCTGGTCGTGTCGGATGTCCCCGCGACGGCGGTGGGTGTCTACACGCAGAACCTCGTGTTCGCCGCTCCCGTCAAGCTCGACCGCGCGCGAACCCCCAGCACGCGCATTCGCGCGGTGGCGATCAACTCGGGCAACGCGAATGCCTGCACGGGCGAGCGCGGCGACCGTGATGCCGCGAGGATGGCCGAGTTGGCCGCCCTAGCTTGCGGAGTGACGGGCGCGGAGGTCTTGGTCCTCTCGACCGGCGTCATCGGCGAGTTCCTGCCGATGGAGAAGATCGCCGCCGGCATCCAGGCCGCGGCCGGCAAGCTGGCGGCCGACGAAGCGGCCTTGGTTTCCGCCGCGCGCGGCATGCTCACGACGGACACGCGGCACAAATTGGCCGAGCGGTCGCTCGAAGTCGCCGGCGCGACGATACGGATAACGGGCATGGCCAAGGGCGCGGCGATGATCGGCCCCCGGATGGCGACCATGCTGGGGCTGGTCCTGACCGACGCGGCGCTCGACACCGCCGACGCTCAAGCGGCGCTCACGGCGGCCGTCGACGACAGCTTCAATTGCATCAGCGTCGACGGCCACATGAGCACGAACGACACGGTGTTGCTGTTGGCCAACGGCGCCGCCGGCGGCGACAAGCTGGCGGGCGCCGACCTGGCGGCATTTCGCCGCGCGCTCGACGAGGTTTGCCTCGATCTGGCCAAGGCGATCCCCGGCGACGGCGAGGGGGCGACGCACCTGGTGACGATCGACGTCACGGGTTGCGCCGCTCGCGACGCCGCCCATCGGATCGCCAAAACGGTCGCCGAGAGCCTGTTGGTGAAAACGGCCATCGCGGGCGCCGATCCGAATTGGGGGCGGATCGTGTCGGCCGCCGGTTACTCCGGCGTGGCGTTCAACCCTTCCGGCGTGAGCCTGAGTGTCAACGGGCACCTGCTCTACCGCGACGGGGCCCCGGTGCCCTTCGATGCGGCGACCGTATCGGCGGCGATCAAGGACCAGCGAGAAACGTCGATCGTGATGTCGTTCACCGAGGGGAATGCAGCAGTGCGATTCTGGACTACCGACCTGACGGCCGAGTACGTGCGGCTGAACGCCGATTATCACACGTGACGTTCGTAGCATCGGAAGGCCCTGAACCCTGAATGACAAGGGATGCGCCAGCCGCGAAGCGGCGTCAGAGTGTAGCCTTGGGTCAGCCCTAGTTGTTCTACATATCTTTTGTAGCGACCGGATGCCGGTTTGCCCCGTTCACGGGGCTTCCGCGCAGCGGTATTCGGCCCGGCGTTTACGCCGGGTTCGCAAACCGCCCCACTTGACTTTCTTCCAGGCCCGTTCACGGGGCTTCCAGGATGGCTTAAGCCACGCAAATGGTAAGCCCCGTGAACGGGGCTGATTACACAATGATGTGCTCCCGTTTTCCCCGGCATGAATGCGCATTCATGCCGGGGCTATGACCGCTTCGCGGGAGGCCCCGTGAACGGGGCGGTGCATCACTCGCGACTTGTGTAAAACAACGAGGGCGTCAACCCCAGGCTTTGCCCTGCCGTTGCGTATCAAGAAGTTTGGCGGCTGGCACAGGGGATTTACTCCGCCCGCGTTTGGGGAGCGTCAGCAGTCCTCGGCTTGACCACCAGCGTCTCTCCGTCGAGCACGCAGGTCATGTCGAGCTCGTCGAGGATCATCTCCAAGGCCGAACGGAGCGAATTAACTGGTTCCAACGACGCTTCGGTGGTTGCCCGCCTGCCATGACGCTCTCCTTTCGACCCCAAGGTTCGCGCCGAGTACCACACGGTCAGTTAGCCGGCACGATCTCGACGCGGTGCGGCCGGGCGACGAGCGCTTGCCGGATGGCGGCGTCGAGCTCGGGAAGCTTGGCCATGCGCTCGGCAACGGCCGACTGCCGCTTGGCATCGATGTCGGCCTGCGAGAGCTTGATTTCGAGGAAATCGGGTATTGAGATCTGGGCCAGCACGACGCCGCGGAACACGCGGTCGTGATAATAGGAATTCTTTGCCTTGACCGCGTCCCAAACGGCTTTGACCTGTTCGGCCACCGGCCCGGCCGACAAGGCCGCCGCGGCCAACTTTACGCCGGCCGCCAATTCGTCGCCCGTGTGGGCGGCGACCTTCGTGCCGCCCAAGCGGACCTCGTAACTGCCGGCCTTCAGGCCGCTGACCTTCAGACCGTACTGGTTCAACTCGTCGCGGATCGGCACCCAGGCGT
Organism: Pirellulales bacterium; assembly: GCA_035534975.1. GTDB lineage: Bacteria > Planctomycetota > Planctomycetia > Pirellulales > JAICIG01 > DATKSN01. Next base: position 3,502 of record DATLQY010000305.1, on the reverse strand, counting down.
TGATGGTCTCGGCCTCGGCGGGGAAGAACGGCAGAGCGAGGTCGAGGCGTTGGAAGCTGACGCCGTTGTCGCCCACGGTCAATTCGGTCAGTTTGCAATTCTCGGCTTTGGCCACTTGCTTGGCAGCGGCGTCGATCTCCGCGTTCGAGACCTGGGAGGGGAAATTCAATCCCTTGAGGATCGCCCAGGCCATCAAAGCCTGACCCGGTGGGCCGGGGTGGACCGGGTCGCCGCCACCGATGCGGTTCTTGGCCGACGCGCCTCGCGCTTTGTCCTGCGCGGCGATGAAGGGATGGAACTGGTCGACGAACAGCCCACCGCCGTTGGCGGCGATTTGCTTGACGCCCATCGAGTACTTTTCGAGCGTCTCGTTGTAGCCTTGGAGCGCCGGGCCATCCTCTTTCTTTTCGACCGGGCTCGGCGTCAGCCAGGCCACGCGGATGCCGGCGGCCTTGGCCTGGTTGGCCATGCCCGTCAGACCATCCATGTAGACCTTGTATCCCCCTTCGTCGAACGCACGGTAGCCTCCGTCGTTCATGCCGAAATCGACAGTCATGGCCGTGGGCTTGTGCGCCGCCACGTCGCGCGCGAAGCGGCCGTTGCCGCCCGGCGAGCGGTCGCCGCCGATGCCGACGTTGCGGAACGTAAGGTTCCACGTGGGAAAGCGGCTGACCGTCCACATTTCGACGTAATTGCTGTAGAGGTGCTGCTCGGTGATGCTATCGCCGATGACGACCACCCGGTCGCCGTCTCGGAAAAAGAAATCTTCAGCCCGCAGGGCCGATATCGAGACGAACCAAAGAACCAAGGCCAATAGGCCGGTGAGGCGGGCGACGCGGCGCGGCATGGGATGCTCCTTGCTAAAGAACGGATGGGGCAAAGGGGGATAGCTGACCCTATATCGTACACGCCCCGCGATCAAGTGCCCACGGCCCCACGCCAAAGATCGAACCCGATCCACATCAGCCCGGCGTCGACGAGAAGGTGGCTGAACCAGGGACCGTACAGCGTTCGCGTGCGGTGATAGAGCCACGCCCACAGAGCGCCCCCCACGGCCACGCACGACGAAAAGAACCAGGTGTAAGGGCCGTAACCATGGAGGAATTGTCCGACGACCAGCACGTGGTGGGCCATGAAGCCCAAGCTCGACAGAGCGACGGCCATGCCCGGCGGCACCATGTTCGACAGCCGGCCGAAGACGAACCAACGCCAATAGTATTCCTCGAGCAGCGAGTGGAAGACCGAAATGAAGCAAGCCAGCGCCAGGAATTTCGCGGCGCTGTTTACGCCGAAGCCCTTCATTTTCTCGACGACTTCAGCCCCGGCGCCGGCCAACACCGAGCTCGTCTTGAAGTACCCGTAGTAGAGAGCCAAGGTGCCGGCCAAGACCAAGGCGCCCAGTGCCAACCCTTCCCCAAGACCGGCGCAACGCGGCCGCTCCGGCCGCACCTTTTGCCCTTCGTAGGCGGTTGCCCACACGACGGGAAACGCGAATTGCAAGACCTTCGCGGCCGCATACGCCGCGCCCATCAGCGGATGTCCCGATAGCAATATGAAGTAAATCGCAGTGGTGATCGTGGGGAACGTAAGCGCGAAAGCGAGCGCAGCCACCTGGCGCGCGTCGAGCGGTTTGCGAACGTCGATTTCCGCATGGGTCACTCCGGCATCGTAGCGGAAGCCTTGACGGCGGTAAAGCAAACGCCGGCGAGCATTGGACGGTTTTCGATCGGTGGCCTATAACAGGAAAACACGTAAGGGCAGGTTCGTAGGGGCCATCATTGAATTGGGTGCATCGGCCCCTGGAAATACCCCTCGACAGGTTAGAAACCTGCCCCACGCGGAGACCGCTTCGACCATGTCCGATTCGTCCATCGATCCATTGGTCGGTTTTCCCGTTGTGCTGTCGGTGCCCGTCCAATGGGGCGACCAGGATGCGTTCCAGCACGTGAACAACACGGTTTACTTGCGATGGTGCGAATCGGCGCGAATCGCCTATATCGAACGTACCGGGTTGACCGAAATGATGCTGCGCGAGCGGATCGGGCCCATCCTGGCCTCGATCACCTGCAACTACCGCAGGCCGCTGACTTATCCCGACACGGTGCGCGTCGCTGCCCGAATCACGCGGCTGGGCCGAAGTAGCTTGACCATGGAGCACCGCGTGACGAGCGATGCGGGAGGCGGCATCGCGGCCGACGCGGAGTCGACGCTGGTTGTGTTCGACTATGCGCGGCAGGCGTCGCACGCGATCCCCGACGCCGTTCGCGCTGCGATTGTCGCCCTCGAAGGCAGGAGCTTTTGAGTTGGCGACCAGCGAGCTCAAGCCGATCACGGCGCTATCGGCCGCGCTGGCCGTCCTCTGCGCCGTGCTCTGGGGCGGACTCTCGGTCGCCGTCCGTTTCACCCAGGACGACTTGCCACCCTTGGGAACCGCCGGCATTCGCTTCAGCATTGCCACCGTGCTCCTGGCCGGTTGGGCGCGGTTACAGGGGGTGCCGCTGGCTATCGGCATTTCGCAGGCGCGGGCCATCGCCCCGGTGGGCGTGTTGCTCTTCTTGCAAATCGGCTCGTACCACTTCGGAATGCAATACACCAACAGCGCCCACGGCTCGGTCATGATCGGCTCGTACCCGGTGTTCGTGGCCTTGATCGCGCATTTCGCGCTCGAGGGCGACCGGCTTTCGGCGATGAAGTTCGTGGGACTTTGGGTCGCATTTGCCGGGCTGATTGCCGTGGTCGTCGGCGGCACGACGAGCGCGGCCGTCTCAAGCAACGAAGGGGACAAAGTCCGATTGATCGGCGACGCCATCGTGCTTCTCAGCAGCTTCTTGATCGGCGTGAACACCGTGTTCACGAAGCGGGCTTTGGCGGGCACGAACGTGATGGCGCTGTTGTTCTGGAGCAACCTTTTGGCGATCGGGTTGTTCTTCGTCAACAGCCTGATCTTCGAGGGCTTGTCGAGCTACCATTTCAGCGTCGCCGCTACCTGGGGGCTGGTGTACCAAGGTGTCGTGGTCGCCTGGTTTTGCTTCCTTGTCTGGACCGCCCTGTTGCGGCGCCACCGGGCGAGCCAATTGTCGGTATACGGTTTCGCCCAGCCGTTGTGCGGCATGATGTTTGGCGTGTGGCTGCGAGGCGATTCCATGACGGCCTGGTTGCTGGTCGGCGGGCTGTCGGTCGCGACCGGCATTTTCCTGGTGACGAAGTTTGCGGGAGATCGCTGATGGAATGACACGAGCGGCACGTTCGGCTAAGATGGACTTTGTTCAGTTACCCAACAACGACCTCAGTCCCATGACACCACGAGCGTCCCAGTGCGCGAGCGAAGCGACCCGCGTTGATACCGCGAGCCGTCGCGATTTTCTCCGGCAGGCCGGCGGCGGCCTGGGTGCCATTGCCCTGGCGTCGCTGATGCATGACGAAGGTTTGGTTTCGAGTGGACGTGTCATCGCGGCGTCGACCGGAAACGAAGGCTCGGCTGCCTTACTTCCACGGCCGCCGC
>DATLQY010000304.1:0-6946 GCA_035534975.1 Pirellulales bacterium | reverse complement strand
GAGCCGCCGGCAACAGCTCGCGGTTCTCCATCGGCCGCGGCCACCAGTATCGGCTCCATGTTACGCCGTCTGGACGGACCACCGGGTGCTCATCCATCCATGGCGGCTTCTCGTCGAGGATGCCCAGGGCCAGGAGCATCGTTATTTCGAGATGAACTTTGATCGAATAGTCGTCGGGCGCCAACTGCCTCGCCCAGCCCGCCGGTTGGATGGCTTGCACGAATTTCCCGTTGTCCATGAGCACGATCGAGCGGATGCAGTGGAAGCTCGCAAGTACCTCGCGCGGAGTGAGTGATCGCAAATAGTAACGAGGGTCAATGTCGGGATCGGGATGCGGGAACGGCCAATGTTCGTAAAAACGATCGGGACGGGAGACAAAGCCGTTCGCGGTCGCTTCGATGTTGAATCGGTCGCGGGCGAGCGACGAGTCCGCGTCGCTCTCGTCCCAGCGCAAGAAAAGGTGCCGCGCGCCCATTACCAACTTTAGCGGATACCCGAGCCGATGACCCACGGCGGCGTAGAGTACCGGCAAACTGGCACAGGTGCCCCCGGCGCCATGCGTGATCCCGTGGATGAAGCGGTCGGCGGAATCCCGGGCATCACCCGGGTCGTGCGCCCTCACGGGGTTGTACCGAACTCCGCATTCGCGCTGCAACGTGGCGCAGAGCACCGTCATGTAAAACTTGCCGAGCGAATTGTCGAAGAGACGCGGGTCGTCCTTGAACTTATCGAAATTGCGGCTCGTCGCCTCACGGACCTTTTCCGCGCACTCGTCGATCTTGGCCAAACAAGCGGGAATATCCAGGGCCTCCGCGCCGGGCAACCCCTTCGCACACGCCAAATTCATCGCTGCGATGTCGAGCGACGCGAGAAACTCGTCGGCAACGAGCGACGGGTCAAAATCTGCGATCGTGCAGCCGACGGACTTTGGATAGGCCATCATAGTAAATTCCAAGCTCCAATTAGGGACCAAAGCTCGCTCGCGGGCGTGGTCCGCCAATGGGCCAAACCCCGCTGCCGGCATCGAAGTGATCGAGCTATAAGTAAAGGGCATCGAGATTGCCCAATCTGCTGGAAATTCTTGCCGATCCTCCGATTTTTTTCCGGAAGGTCGATGAGCCAGCCTGCGGTTGTCAATTCAGGTAGTGTGGCAAAGCTGGTGAATTATCAGGTCGCCGATCCTTTCGTAGCGCGTTCCGCCCGCGAACCGCGATATTGGCTGCTGTTTCAGTCAAACTCCGACATGAACCAGCCCTTCAAGGCCAGCTCTCGCCGCACCCCGCAGATTGCACGGTCCTCAAGGACTCGAGTCTGCCCAACGCTGATACCTCGGGCGGCGGCAACTGATGGTAAGGTCTCCCCACCCGTTGTGTGGTGTTCCAAGACGTACCGTTCGGCCTCGGGGAGCGAGGCAATGGCCTTCTGTGTTGCCGCCAGCAACTCCGACCGGTCGACGGGCGCGGGTGGATTAGGATGCTCACATAGTTGTTCGTCGGAAATCATGTTGCGTACGAATCGTTTCGATCGACTTTTGGGATCCTCCGCCTTGCGGTTTTGGCGATTCGCTTCTCGGCAACAGTCCAACGCAAAGCCACGGAGCGCCGCGCCGACGCAGTCGCCGCATTTGTCGAGTTCCCATCGCCAGTCCTTCTCGCTCGTTTTCGCCCGAGCGAGCAGATACGCCGTGTTGACGACGGCATCCTCCGCGTCGGCCGGCGGGTGGCGAGAGCGCAACGCAACGCGTGCGGCGGCGACAAAAACCCCGTGCCAATAGGGATGCAGGAACAGCAGGTCGCAAAAGTGACGTGATGTGGCTCGGCGATAGTCCTTGAGTATCGAAAGCAATGCAAGTGCCCCGCGGATGCCAGGCACGGCCCACTCTGGTCGGCTTTCCTCCGGTGGTAATGGCAGAGCAACGAAGCGGATCGGGTCGCCCGGAGGATTCTTATACGCAACAGGCGGATGCCCATCGGCAAAGCAAATCGTCACGGGCAGCGAATGCGGGTCGACGATGGATGGAAGAAATCGCTGAAACGCGTTCAGGGGTAATAGGACCGGGCTGTCGTCGCTCATCGGCGCGCCTCAACGACGATGGGAAAAGCTTGAGTCAATTCCGGCATCATACCGCGCTCGGCAACGACAGCAAGCGAATTCCGCAAACCCGGCGGTCGCCCACTCGATGAAGCGTCACTGCGCGCCGGCGCCGGGTGGAAAACTGGTTGTGGAATCCGTGGCCGAAATTCGAAGAGCGGATGTGCGCCAACCGGCCGACCACGTGCAACGACGAGACCGGCGCGCCAGTAACCCAATTGGGGCCACCGTCGTTTCAATTCAGAAAGCCGCTCGCCGTCATGCCTGCCGGGACGAGGCGACGAGCACGAAAGAGACGTCCTCAATTCTGGCCGGAGAACTCGGCTCCGGATTGACCCATCGGACCACGGTTCGGCAAATGAAGCTCGCCCCCCCAGACGGCCATTTTCTACGGCAAATAATTTCAGCGGTACGCTTAAGGAACAGCTTGATCCTGACGTCGGGTGCCGATCGCGTCCTCCGCATCCGGGAGAATGAAGACGGGGGCGGTCGTGGCGAAGCTCGAAGGCCACGCCGCGCCCTGCGCCGGGGTCTTTTCACTCGGCGGCAAACAAGTGCTTTCGTGGGCGGAAGATGGTCAGATCCGCTTGTGGGACGTCGGCACGGCCAACAGATTGCAATCGTTCGACGGAAGGCCCGGTGCCGAGCGGCAGGCCTGGCACCTCGAAGGCGGTCACCAGGTCTTGACCTGGGGAAAAGACCATGTGTTCCGCGTTTGGGACGCGGAGACGGGCGGAATACTCAGGGAGATCACCGTGGTGGATATGGTCCCGCCGGGATGGAGCGAGGCAGCCGTGAGCCCTGACGGTCGGCGCCTGCTCGTGGTCTGTTCAGACAGCGGTGACGTGCGGCTGGTCGATGTCGATTCAGGTGACGAATGGTACCGTTCGGAGAAGGGGAAACTTCCGAGTGCGCGAGGTTTTAGCTTCTCGCCCGATGGCCGGCACGTCGCCGCGGGGAGTTTTCGCCGTGGAGTGTACCTACTCGAGTTCCCCGTTCCAGCGGGGCAGGGCGCTTTGCAAGCTCCATCTCAGCCAGCAGAGAACAAGCCGTGACCGGTACCGTGAAGTTCATGGGCAGGCTTGGGCCGCGTGAGTGTAGCGCGCCATCTTCACCCGCCAGGCAAGGCTGGCGGGGGTCGCGGCGGAAACCTCTTACTTCTGGCCGCGCGAACTATCTTTAAGGCAGCGTGCGTGTAGCCGCTGGCTCGCGTCGTTGCCGGTAGCCTGAGCGATGCCCCAGTCGCTATCTAGCCGGGGCATCGCTTAGGCTCTGCCACCAGCCACCCCTTTCTCGTGACAAAATGACTCATTGTCGGCCTCGTCAGGTATAACCATGGGCAGGTATGCCGTCGCATGGTGCGAATTTGAACATAAGCAAACGAAGCTAACGAAGACGCCAAGGAACATTGAACGGCACCTGCATTATGTGTTCTCCTTCGTTTCCTTTGTTTACTTCTGTTCAGAAAACTGGCGGGCCAATACTCATCGCGGCATTCCATGCCGCTCATTACGACGCTGGCGATGACTCCCCCACAACTTTTGCGGCCAGGGCGGGCTGGTTCTGGCCTGGTTCGACGAACTCCCGCGCTCGCACGATGGCCTCTTCGACCTGGCCTTCGCCCGGTTGCTGGCCGGCGTACTTGACCAGGTCGGCGGCTTGAAGGAACTCCGCGAGCCGTGCCGAACGCGCCGTTGCGAACGCGTCGGATGAACGTACGTCGCGCAGGAACTCTTCGGTCGTTTGTTCCGGCGCCCGGATGCCCGTCGTGTCTTCGATGTATTGGCGGACAATCCCGGTGAGCCGCAGGTAGAACTCCTTGAATGCCCCCCGAGCCGGAAGGTCCTCGGCCAACAGCGCCGCCAGCGCCGCATGGGCGATTTCCTCCGCGGTTCGACCGCGTGGCTCGGTTAGCCGCCGTTTCCGTCGGCGCCACGCCCAGATCGCCAGCGCCGCCGCGACGACGACCGCCGCGGCGATGACCGGCCAGGAGGGTAGCGGTGGCCGCGGCAAGGCCTGGGGAGGTAACATCGTTTCAAGGTCCGCGAGGTTGGGCGCCGCGTCGCCTAGTTCCGACGTGACATTCACCTCGATCGGTTCCGTCTCGATCAATGCCGGCCGCCCGTCCCCCTCGGTACCCGGCCGCTTGTCGACGAACTCGATCGAAACCGAGCGTATCAGGTGTTTGCCGGCGTGGGCAGGCTCCAACTGGTACCGAAAACGGCGCAGGTTCCGCTCGCCCGCCTCCAGCGGCTTCTCGTTGTAGTCGCGAATGAGGAAGTCGCCCACGGCCTGACCAAACGCCGGGGGTTTGATATCGACGCCGGGCGGCGACTCGACCGCGACTTCCATCTCGACGAGATCCGAAAGCCTTGGCTCGCCAGGACTCACGCTCACGAAAAGCTTGACCGGGCCCTTCTCGGCGCTGCGCTCGATGGCCGCCGCGTCGTTCGGCCGCGTGCCGGCCGGATGGTCGCCGAGCCGTCCGCAGCCCGCCAGCGAGAGCGCCGCACAGATCGCCGCACAAATTGCCGTACAGTGGGCCGCATAGTGGGCCGCACAGTTACGCGCACAGTGGGCCAGGATGATCGTGCGTGCGGAAGCGCTCATCGTCGCCGCTCCCGCATGCGAAAGAACCTCTGCAAGCTCTCCGCGTAGGGCTGGTCGGTGCTGACCGCGAGCCGATCGACGTTTGCCCGCCGCAGCCACTCGCCGAGCCGCCGCTCGCGCTCCTCGGCCGCCCGGGCGAAGAGGGCCCGCACGCGCGGCTGGCGGGTGTCGAGCTCCAGCAATTCATCGGTTTCGGCGTCGCGCAGCGTAATGAAACCGACGTCGGGCATGCTCTGTTCGCGCGGGTCGCCCAGCGTCACGGCCACGCAATCGTGCCGCTGGTTGGCGATGGCAAGCGCCCGCGAGCAGTCGGGCCCTAGAAAATCGCTCAACAGGAACAAGACGCAGCGGCGGCGCTGAACGCGCCCCAGGAAGTCGAGCGCTTTGGAGATGTCGGTCGGCGCCTTGATCGGTTCGCAGGCCAGCAGCTCGCGGATCAAGCGCAGCACGTTGGCCCGTCCCTTGCGGGGCGGAAAGTACTTGACCACGTCGTCGGCGAAAAAAAGCAGGCCGACTTTATCGTGGTTCTTGAGCGCCGTGAACATCAGGACCGCCGCCACCTCGACCGCGGTCTCGAGCTTGCTCAAGCGGAGCGAGCCGAACGCGCCGGAGGCCGAAATGTCGACCGCCAGCAGCACGGTGAGCTCGCGTTCCTCGCAAAAGGTCTTCACGTACGGCGAGCCCGTCCGTGCCGTGACGTTCCAGTCGATGCTGCGGATTTCATCGCCGGGAACGTACTCACGGACCGCGTCGAACTCCATGCCGCGCCCCTTGAAGACGCTGAGGTACTCGCCCGCCAACAGATCGTTGACCTGCCGCCGCGCGACGATCTGGATGCGTCGCACTTCCTTCAGGACGTCTTCGATCTGTCGGGCCGGCATGGTGTTGGGTCACGGGAAAGCGTTGCTTCACGGGACAGGGACCGATTCCAGCACTTTTCTTACCACGTCGTCGGACGTGGTCTCCTCGGCTTCGGCCTCGAAGGTCAGGATGACGCGGTGCCGCAAAACGTCGTGCGCCACGTCTTTCACGTCTTGCGGCGTGACGTAGCCGCGGCCCGCCAGGAACGCGTTAGCGCGGGCCGCCAGGCAGAGGTTGATCGACGCCCGAGGCGAGGCGCCGTACTCGATGAGCGGTTTGAGCTCCGGCAGCCGGTATTGCTCGGGGTGCCGCGTCGCCGATACGAGGTCCAACACGTAGTCCTTGACCTTGTCGTCCATGTAGATCTCGGCGACCGTCTGCTTGATGTCGGCCAGTTGCGCCGGGTCGAGAACCGGATGCACTTCACGGCGCACGTCGTCGAGCACGGCGTCGACGACCTTCCGCTCGTCGCTTTTGGCGGGGTAACCGACGACCACTTTCAACATGAAGCGGTCGACCTGGGCTTCCGGCAAGGGGTAGGTTCCCTCCTGCTCGATCGGGTTCTGCGTGGCCAGGACGAGAAACGGCGTCACCAGCGGAAACGACTCGTCGCCGATGGTCACCTGTTGCTCCTGCATCGCCTCGAGCAGCGCCGACTGCACTTTCGAAGGGGCACGATTGATCTCGTCGGCCAGGATCAGGTTCGCAAAGATGGGGCCTTTGCGGGTGCTGAAGGTCCCCTCCCTGGGGTTGTAAATCATCGTGCCGATCAGGTCGGCCGGAAGCAGGTCAGGCGTGAACTGGATGCGGTTGAATTTGCAATGCAAAGCCGCGGCCAAGGCCTTGATGGCCGTGGTCTTCGCCAGCCCCGGCACGCCTTCCAGCAGGACATGGCCCCCGGTCAAGAGCGCGATCAGCAGCCGAGCGAGCATCGCGTCCTGACCGACCAGGACCTTGCGAACCTCGGCCCTGACCCGGTCGAGCTGCTCCGAATGCTTGAGAACTCGATCCTTGATTTTTTGAACGTCAACGCTCATGTGCCCGAAACATCAATCTCCCGAAGTGCAAGTGTCCGCCCGCGGCGAGTTGGAAGCATACCGCACGTGCAAGCGGCGCGCCAATTGGGCGTTCGAGAGAATTGCCGGAAGTTACGCTCAGAAACCCGTCGATCGGAAATAGCCCTGAATCAATGGGTTCGGACGATCGCCAGGGGCAAAGGGCGAATCCGCCGGATCAGCGTTGTCGTGCGCGGTCGTGTCGCCGCGGAAACCGGCGACTGCCAATTTGGCAGTGGGCAGCGCGCGATGGACGTGGGCCGTTGAAGATTAACAATCGCCCGCCAAAAGTGCAGGATGACCCCGTGGGGCAGGTTTCCAACCTGCCA
>DATLQY010000303.1:0-10183 GCA_035534975.1 Pirellulales bacterium | reverse complement strand
ATCTTCTTGTGGGAACAGGGTGCAGGTTATAGGGTACAGGTTACAGGGGGCATGGCGTGGGGAACAGGGGGCGGCCAAGCGCGGATTATTGATCGGGCCGAAGCTGGCTTCGCAACCGCGCCACGCCGGCTGGCAGCGGTGGATCGGCAATGCCTTCTTGTTGCGCAGCAACTGTCCTCCTGTCCCCTGCCCCCTGTACCTGTTCCCTGCCTCCCTATCCCCTGTTGCCCGTCCCCCGTAACCGACATGCCGTTGACATGGTGGGGGTCACTGTTAGAATTCGCGCAGCGTCTCTTGGGGAAGGTGCTGCGCCCTAAACGCGCCATTGCGGTGCTGCCATGAAGTGTCATCAGTGCGACAAGCCGGCCACTTTCCATATCACCGAATTGACGGGCGGCAAACCCCAGGAATTGCACCTCTGCGAGGAGCACGCCCGCGAGTACCTCACCGAATCGGACTCGGAGCCTTCGGCCGCCTCGAATCTGGCCGGAGCGCTGGCCCAGCAACTAGTAGGCGGCACGGCCGAGGAGCTGGCTCGGCTCGACCAACAGGTTTGCCCGATCTGCGGCATCACGTTCTTCGAGTTCCGCAACCAGGGGCGGCTCGGCTGCCCCCACGACTACATCTGCTTCGAAAAGGAACTCGACCCGCTGATCTTGAATATCCACGGTGAGAGCGCGCACAAGGGCAAGCGTCCCCAGCGGTCGCCGGTGAACACGGACCGGCAAACCGAGCTCATCCGGTTGCGGCGTGAAATCAAGGAAGCGATTCAGGGCGAAGATTACGAACGGGCTTCGCGCTTGCGCGACGAAATTCGACAGATCGAAAGGTCGTGCTGATACCGTGGAATTCGACGACCTAGCACGTAGCAGCGGCGAGTGGCTTCGCGGGTCGGGTCCCGAATCCGACATCGTGATCTCAAGCCGCATCCGTCTGGCACGCAATCTTGCCGACTTCCCCTTCATTAGCCGGGCCAATGCCGCCGATCGCGCCGAGATCGAGCGCACGCTTCGCGACCGCATCCTTAAAGTACAGTCGGCGGAGTTGGAATATGTCGACGTCAACAAACTGCCAGGCATCGACCGGCAGTTTCTGGTCGAGCGGCAGCTCATCAGCCGAGAGCACGCTGAGAGCGAGGGCGCCCGCGGCGTGGCCATCGACCCGAATGAACGCGTGAGCCTGATGATCAACGAGGAGGACCACCTCCGCATCCAGGTGATGCATAGCGGCCTCGACCTGTCGGGCGCCTGGGAACAGAGCAACCGGATCGACGACATGGTGGAATCGCAGGTGACCTATGCCTTCAACGAGCGTCTGGGCTACCTGACCGCGTGCCCCACCAACGTCGGCACCGGCATGCGGGTGAGCGTGATGCTGCACCTGCCGGCCTTGGTCATCACGCGGCAGATCGACAAGCTGTTTCGGTCGTTGCAGAAAATTAGCCTTGCGGTGCGCGGGCTTTATGGCGAGGGCTCGCAGGCGATGGGCGATTTCTACCAGATCAGCAACCAGATCACGCTCGGCCGTGCCGAGGGCGAGCTGGTCAAGCAGGTGGGCGACGTCGTTCCGACGATCATCGAATACGAGCGCAAGGCGCGTGACGTTCTGGTTCGCGAGCGCCAGGAGAACCTGCACGACCGGGTGAGCCGGGCCTACGGCATTCTCCGCACGGCGCAGACGATCAGTTCAGAGGAGACGATGCACCTGCTGTCGAGCGTGCGGATGGGAGTCAACCTTGGGCTGATCGCCGACCTGGAGATTCCCATGTTGAACAAGCTGTTCATCTACACCCAGCCCGCCCATCTACAGAAGCTCAGCGGCATGGAACTCGACACGGCGGATCGGAACATCGAGCGAGCACGTTACCTGCGCCGGCACTTGAACAAGGAAGACGGGACGCACCAGAACTAACGACGACCCGCCAAAAGCCTAGGATGTGAAGATGAGACGCTCTCTGTAGGGAACGCCCTCCGTGGCGTTCCGAAGAGCTGGTGCGACGTCATCTGGCGGGACACGGAACGCCACGGAGGCCACGGAGGGCGTTCCCTACAGAACCCAAAACGACGATCCTAGGCTTTTGGCGGGTCGTTGAGAATTAACGACACGGATCGGGGGGACGATCGTCCATGCGTCCACTCAGCGTCCGGCCGAAATCAAACCGCCGCACACGGCCAGCGCCAGCAATACGGCGAGCGCGATACCGATCGCCGCCGCGATCTTTTGGTACGAAACAGGCGCCTTTCCGGTGGCCTTGCCGGTCTGGCCGTTGACCAGGAACCGAAACACCGCATCTCGATAGCGGTAGGCCATGATCCAGACCGGCAGCAGTACCGGCTCGCTCGACAAGCCCGACAGCCGCAGGTTGACCTTCATGTTCCGGCAGTCGCCGGGCACGTGTTGACGGCACGCGGCGCGTTCCAGCTCTTCCAGTCCCGCCCGCGCCAGCGGCCGCGCGTACTTCCGCCCCACCGAAAACTGCTCGACGGTGATGTTATCGAGATCGACCTCCTCGGGCTTGACCCCCTGGGCCAGGTCGAAAGGCGCGATGGCGCTGGTTTCATTGGGCGCCAGCGCCCCACTGGCGCCCACCAGCAGCCCCTGGTACGCTCCGCGGTGCTCGCCGAACAGAGGAAACCAGCTTGCGCATGCGCCGGGCGGCGTCTGACTGGTATCGGCCGTCCAAAACGTGTACGTCTCGGCCCGAAAGACCCAATAGGGGACATACACCGCGGTCATCGTCACGACCATCGCCTGCCGCCTCAGATCGCCCGGCCGCCAAAAACCCTGTCCGAGCCACAGCCGCATTCGCGAAACCGCCTGATCGCGCGTGAATACGAACGGCACGACCCGCTCGGGCGAGAGGACCGTCGCGTCGGGCTGGGCGACGAGCTGCTCGGAGCCGCAGAACGGGCAACGCAACTGGCCTGCCGAGGCGTCATAGCTCATCGAGGCGCCGCAGCCGGAACAATCGAAGTTGTACGTCGCCGTGCGCGATACGTCGCGCTTCTGGTCCGGCCTGGGCGGCGCCTCGGTGCCGCAGTTGCCGCAGAACAGGTCCTCCTCGTCGAGCATCGCCTGGCAAACAGGGCATTTCGAAAGAACCAATGACAAATGACACCAGGCTATCGGGAGGACAAAAGCGCCACCAATAAAGCGATGGCGGCGATCAACGCCAACGCGCCGAACACGACCACCAGAATCCTCTTCGTCGAAAGTGGCTTGTCGCCGGAAACTCGGCCCGTCTGGCCGTTTACCAGAAAGCGAAACAGCCGGCCCCGGTAGCGATAGCTGAGAAGATATACCGGCAGCAGCACGAGATCGGAATTGATCTGGCTGAACTCGGTGTTTACCTGCACGTGCGAATGCGTGTCGCCCGGCAGCATGGCGCCCACCCCTGCCTGTTCGCGTCGGGCGAATTCCTGTTTGCATGTGGCCAGCGCCGCGTCGCGCTCGACCGAGTATTCTTCGCTCAGCCAGCCGGCCAGGAACGAGGGCTGGTAGCGCTTGAGTGCCGCCAGGTGGAAGGGCTTGATCCGCTCCGCGCCGGCTTGCTCCAGCCCGCGGCTGCCGGAGACCAGGTAGCCGTTGTAATATTCGTGGTGCCTGCCGGAGAGGCCCCGCCATTCGGTTTCGGTCACGGTGCGGGTGTGGGTCACCGTCTTGCCGTTTTCGGTGGTGGTGTAGGTCTCGGTGCGGTACCAATACTCACCGATCTGGGCGGTCCAGTGGCTTTCGGCGAGCATCGAAAACGACCAAAAAGGCAGGTATACGCCTTTGAGCTTGTCTTCGACACTGGAGCGGGCCAGGTCGCCGGGCCGGAACCAGTTCGATTGACTCAACCAGCCGCGGAATTTGTCCAAGGCCTGTCGGGGCGTGATCGCGAAACCGATCACGAACTCCGGCGGTTGGCGGCCCGTCTCGGCCGGCGGCAGTTCGACGACGTAGTTCGAATCGCAGAAGGGACACGTGAAGCTACGGGTATCGAGCGGCACGGCCGTCTCGGCGCCGCAGTTCCGGCACTGGAACCGCTTCGTGGCCGCGCCGACGGCGGGCACCTCGGCCGGCCGCACGGCAAGCGGCTGGGGCGTGCCGCAGGCGTTGCAAAACCGGTCGCCCGGCTCGACCGGGGCGCCGCAGCTCGCACAAGCCGTTCCGCGCGGAGCAGGGGCGTCGCCCGCGGTGACGGCGTCGAACGTCGAGGGAGCGCGCGGGGCGGTCGTCATACGGCTTGGCGTCGGACAGATGCGAATAGCCTCATTCCATGTACTCCGCAAAATCTTTCAGATGTTCATCATCGTCAGCCAGGATGGTGAGCATCCCTTTGGCGCTACCCGCTTTGCGAGGTTTGCGTTTCGGGATACCCTCGGCCAGCAGGCGGGCGATAGGTTGCTGGTCCCGGGTAATCACCAGTTCTTCACCCGTCGCCAGGCGTTCGATCAACTCGGGTAACTTGGCCTGAGCTTCTTCGATGGTCACGGTCGTCATGCGTGGTCCTCCTGCTTGTTCTTAACGTGCGGCATTGGCGTTCGTGCCGAACCGATGAAGTCCTAAAAAATGGCGGAAGTGCATGGGAATCGAACCCACCGGCGGCGCGGTTCACGCACCGCCCGACGATTTTGAAGACCGTGGCCACCACCAGGTGTGCAGGCACTTCCGCGACTCGTTTGGCGTCGAAGCCGTTATAGCGTACCCGCAAGCGGCGTGCCACCGGCCAACTGGAAAGCCATAGGCCCCGTTACGCCCAGTCGAGTCCCGTTTCGCGTTTGACCCTTTCGGCAAAGTCGCCCAACAAACCGCCGATCACGTCCCAGCGGTCGGGCCGGCGCAGCTCGATGTCGCCCTGAGGATTGACGCGCACCAGGCTTTCGTCGGTGATGCCCAGCGCGCGAAGCCGGTCGGCGGGCACTTCGCGCTCGTGGACGATCCGTTCCAAGGTCCTGCCCGACATCTCGATGAATTGCATCCGCATCGACGGTACTCACATGGCCTGACGCCCACCGTATCAGAGCGAGCGATGAACCTATCATAATCGGTCAATTGCGATTTGTCATTCGTCACTTGTCCTTCGTCCTTGGTCAGTGATTGGGAATTGCAAGAAAAGTGGCCGGCGGCCACACTAAGCTGACAGCCAATCGCAATACCCGCGGCGAGATGCCCGTACCCCAACGACGGCCTGGGGATAGGCTCTAATGACGATTGACAAGTGACCAATGACCAATGACCATCCGCCACGCCTGCTGTTTCTGGTTGCCCATCCCGACGACGCCGAGTTCCACGCGGGCGGGTTGGCGGCGATTCACGCCGAATTGGGTCACGCGGTCAAATTCGTATCGCTTACCAACGGCGACGCGGGACACCACGCGATGTCGGGCCCGGCGCTGGCGGCGCGGCGACGCCGAGAAGCCGAAGCCGCCGCGGCGCGAATTGGCGGCGCGGCCGAGGTCTGGGAGCACCACGACGGGCGGCTCGAGCCCTCGCTCGAGCTGCGTTGGCAGGTGGTCCGCGCGATCCGCGAATTCGCGCCCGACCTGGTCCTGACCCACCGCACGAACGATTATCATCCCGATCATCGGGCGGTCGGCCAGGTGGTGCGCGACGCATCGTACCTGGTCACCGTGCCGGCGATCGTCCCCGACGCGCCCGAGCTGCGCCGCGATCCGATCGTCGCCTACCTCTCCGACCGCTTCACCAAGCCGACTCCGCTGGCAGGCGACGTCGTGATCGACGTGGGACCGCGAGTCGAAACGATCATCGACATGCTCGCTTGCCACCAATCCCAATTCTTCGAATGGCTCCCCTTCAACCGGGGTGTCGCCGGCGAGGTGCCCGCCGACGAAGCCGGCAGGCGGCGCTGGCTCGGTGATTGGTACCGGGGGTTGTTGCGACCCCAGGCCGAACGCTACCGGACCGAGCTGATCGCCCGCTATGGCACCGAACGAGGGAAGGAGATCGAATTCGCCGAGGTCTTCGAGATCAGCGAGTACGCTTCGCCCTTGGACGACGCCGCACGGGAGCGGCTGTTTCCCAACGATCCGCTTCGAGGCTCGGATCGCCGCGGCATGGGTTGATCGATCGCAACTGGATGACTAAACTAAGTTCGGCGCGGACGAAGGTGTTTTTTTCATCTGTCCCGTCACACCTCTCGCGTAAAAGGAGATGAGCCATGCGTTTGCCCCGATGCATTCTCGCGCTCGTCGGCGCTTTTATCATCACCGCGCCTCAACAAGCGATCGCCGACCTAATCTTCGAAGCGCTGCCGCGCCCGGTAGCGATAACTCAGTTCACCATCTCTTTTGAGGGGCATCTTACGGGCCCACCTGGCAGCACGTTCAATCTCAACGGCACGGGCTACACTGTCACGATCACCATCGATGGAAACAACACCGACATGGTCGTCACCCCCAACGCGCCGGCACCCATGTCGGGCTTCGGGATCATGGGTGGGGGCGGCATGGGTGGGGGCGGCATGGGTGGTGGAGGCCTGCCCATCCCCCGCATCCCTCGCATCGATATTCAAGAACAGTCAACCATCACTCCACCTCCAACACTTGCGCTCCCGGCTACCACCGCGACCGATAATGCGACGGGCGCCTCTGAATTCGTCGTTCTTTACGCGCAGGAGGCATTAAGTGGTGGAGCGTCCGGCGTGGGCGAATGGTACGAACTGCCGTTCAACCCGGCCAATAATGTGGTCACCGTTTCCAACAGTGAGTCAAGTCCGATCACGCTGTCCGACGCGGGATTCTTCATCAGCGATACCCTCATCCCGCTCGACCAATTGAACGCCACGGATTTGCCGCCTTCGTCATTCCCATTCACGCCTTTTCCGGGCCTTGATACCACGATCGGCGCCGGCGGAAGCGTTTCCGGTTTGGTCACCCCCGAACCGTCGAGCCTGGCGCTTTGGGGATTGGGCGGCGTCGGGCTGCTCATTTGGCGGCGGCGGCGCGGCGCGGCCTTGCGCGAGATCTGAAGTTTGCCGGAAAATGACATCGCCGTCGGCATCTAATCGGAATCATTCGAACAGCGACGCGACGTCCAAGCTGATGTCGGGGAACGCCAACGACCGGACACTTTGGTCGCACCGAAAGGTTCGTTGAATTTGATAACAGGTTCCCTCGGGATTGCGGTAGACCTCAACCGATGGATCGACCAGGTTCACGATCCAATACTCACCGATCGCGGCGCCCGCGTAGAGCGGCCCCTTCAGATCGCGATCCTTGGCGAGGCTCGTTTCAGCGACCTCGATCAGCAACAGCACGTCCTTGGGAAGCGGCAGCTTCTTGGCGTAACTCCGACGCTTGAGCCAAACCACGTCGGGTTCGGGCTCGCTTGCCAGCGCGGGCAATCCAATCGAACCTTGCACCCAAACCTTCGCCTCGGCGCGCGGAACTGAACAAACGCTCCATTCGTTGAGCTTGGCGACGACGTCATTGTGCAGCGGGCTGATGGGGCTCATTGGAAGGATTTCTCCCCGGATCAGTTCGACACGGTGCTTCTCTCGCGGCTCGAACGATCCACTGGCGATCATCCGGTGGTACTCGTCGACGGTGACGACGGCCGTGGTGCTCATGCGGTCTCCTCTCTGTACGAACCCCGCGCGCCCTACAGCGCACGAGAGGCTTAATGGTATTCTACCCCAGTGCCACTCAAGGTGCCAAGCTAAGGCTTGCCCGTCATCATCCTCCCAGCCGTACTCTCACCGCTTCGCAGAGCCGTAGCAGGGCCTCGACGTCCAGCTCTTCGGCGCGGGTCGTTTCGCCGAAGCCCACACTGGCCAAGATCTCGTCGGCGTCGGGCTTGCCCAGCCGGTCCTTGTAGGCGCTGCGGAGCACACTCCGCAGCAATTTGCGGCGGTGGAAGAACATGGCCCGCACAAAAGTGTGGAACATCGCCAGATCGGGAATTCGTCGCCGCCAGTCGTCGCGGACGCGGAGCTGGACGATGGCCGAATGGACCTTGGGACGCGGCCAAAACGCCGTGGGCGGCATGACCCGCACCAGCTCCACCTCGCACTGGCACTGGACCCAAACGCTCAGTGCGCCGTAGTCCTTGGTCGAAGGCCGGGCGACGATCCGATCGGCCAGCTCCTTCTGGATCGTGACGGTCATCGTCGCCGGCGGCAACTCGCACGCCAGCAGGTTCGAAAGGACGGGCGTTGCGATGTGAAACGGGAGGTTGGCCGCCAGCTTGAACCGCCGGCCGGGCACCGCCTCGATTTGCCGGCGCACCGCGTCGAGCGGCGTGGCGTGTAGTGTGTTCTTGTTTTTCAACGCGTCCTGGCACAAGAGAGTCACATTGTCGAAGTCGACCAGCTCCTCGCTGGCCAACTGGTGCATCTGCGGATCGACCTCGACGCTGACGACCGCCGCCGCCGCCTCGGCCAGGAGCGCCGTGAGCGAACCGGTGCCGGTGCCGACTTCGAGCACCACGTCGCGATGGTCGATTTGGGCCGACTCGAACAACAGCCGCAGCAGGTTCAGGTCGATCAGGAAGTTCTGCCCGTGTTTCGTCTTCGGCAGGATGCCCACCTGCTCGAAACGCCGCATCAGGAACGACTGGGTCTGGTTGGTCATTGTTCATTTGTCAGTTGTCATTGGTCATTGGTCAGTGGTCAGTGGTCATTGGGCTTTGGGTTCAGGGCTTTGGGCTTTGGGCTCCTCACCTCCTCACCTCCTCACCTCTTCCCCCCACCAGCCGCCCCACGTACTTGGCCAGCAGGTCGGTTTCCAGATTCACCCGGTCGCCGACCTGGCGGTGTCCGAGCGTGGTGACGGCCAGGGTGTGCGGGATCAGTTGCAGGCTGAATCGCTGGCACTCGACGTCGACCAAAGTCAGGCTCACACCATCCACGGCGACGGATCCCTTCGATGCCATTTGCCGCGTCAGTGCCGCCGCACAAGCGATCCAAATCGTCGTCCAGGCGCCGTCGTCGTGGCGCTGGTCCAGCGTACCGACGCCATCGACGTGGCCCGTGACGAAGTGCCCTCCCAGCGCGTCGCCCAGGCGCAGCGACGATTCGACGTTCACCTGGCTACCCCGCGCTAATTCGCCCAGGTTGGTGAGCCTGAGCGTCTCAGGCCCGGCCTCGAAGGCCAACGTGTCGCCGGCGATTTCGACGACGGTGAGGCAGCAGCCGTTGACCGCCACACTGTCGCCGGTGCGGACGGCCGCGGCCACCTCGGGTGTGCAAACCAATAACCGCTTGCCTGGGGCCTCGACGCGGACCTCGGCAACCGTTGCGAGCGTTTGGACGATCCCGGTGAACATGGATAAGTCTCGGACGGTCGAAGTTCCGAGCCTTTTTCAAAACAGCGGATCTTCATGCGGTTTGCGCTGCACGTACTCTTGCCACAGGTAGCGCACCGGTCCCTGGAACACGAAGAAACCACTGATCAACGGGACCGAGTACCCCCGTACGATCATCACCAGCAACAGGGCGAAGACGACCGTCACCAGGTGGCCAAAACTGCGCTGGCCGCTGAATAACTGGTTGACGACGTGCGGGTAGGGAATCCGCGAGACCATCAACAGGGCCGTCAGCATGGCGAAGAACGGCAACACGTTCTGCATCACTTTGTCAACCTTGTCGATGTCGATCGCCTCGAGGCCGATGAAGGAAAGCGAGCTGCCGTCCTGCCGCAGCGTGTAGAACAGGATCGCGAAGCTGGCCACCGCGGCCGCCGCGCCGGGGCTGGGCAAGCCGGTGAAATTGAAGTGGTCGTCATTGTCGTCGGTCTCGACGTTGAAGCGGGCCAGACGCATCGCCGCGCAGGCCGCAAATGCCGCGGCGATGACCCACACCGCGTCCTTGTGCGCAAAGGTGAACGAGGGACACATCTTCACCATCAGGAACGCCGGCGCCACGCCGAACGTCACCAGATCGCAGAGGCTGTCGAGCTGGGCCCCGAAATCGCTGGTCGCCTTCGAGAGCCGGGCCACGTGGCCGTCGAGCGCGTCGAAGATCATGGCCAGGAAGATCAGCCAGCCGCTGAGCATGCAGTTATGGGAGGGATCGTCGGCTTCGAGTTTGCCCATCGCCTTGATCGGGTTGATGGTCCCGATCTTGGTGGAGTGCTGCACTTCGGCCGTTTCGGGCCGCTCGACCCGCGCGGCGACCACGATCGCGAAAAAACCGCACACCAGGTTGGCCAGCGTGAACATCGTCGGCAGCACCGCCACG
>DATLQY010000302.1:0-4484 GCA_035534975.1 Pirellulales bacterium | reverse complement strand
CTGGCACTGGGACATGCTGCTCACCGGTCTCGACTGGAAGTACTTCAATTGGCACCAGATGGAGTTCTATGGCAGGCTGAACCTGATGAAGACGGGCCTGGTTTTCGCCGACGCCTTGAATACCGTCAGCCCGCGCTACGCCGAGGAGATTCAAAACGCGCCCTTGGGATGCGGCCTGGAGGGAGTGCTGCAACAGCGCCGCGAAATGTTGTCGGGCATCATCAACGGAGTCGATTACACGCTTTGGGACCCGGCCACCGACCAGCACCTCGCGAAGACCTACGACGTCGGAAACGTGGCCGAGGGCAAGGCCGCGTGCAAGGCGGCCTTGCAGGCCGAACTGCGATTGCCCGTGCAACCGCGTACGCCGTTGGTCGGATTGGTGAGCCGTTTGGTCGACCAGAAGGGGCTCGACCTGGCGTCGGGCGTGATTCAGGAATGGGTCCGCACGCGCGACGTGCAATGGGCCATCTTGGGGACGGGCGAGCCGAAATACCACCAGCTCTTCGCGAACCTGGCGGAGCGCTCGGGGCACAAGGTCGCGGCGATGCTGGCCTATGTCGATCCGTTGGCCCACCGCATCGAGGCGGGGGCCGACCTTTTCCTGATGCCCAGCCGTTACGAGCCGTGCGGGCTGAACCAGCTTTACAGCTTGAAGTACGGCACGGTGCCGGTGGTGCGGGCCACCGGCGGCCTGGCCGACACGATCACCGATTGCACGCGCGAAACCTTGGCCGCGCGCACGGCGAACGGCTTCAGCTTCCGTGAATACGAGACGCGGGCTTTGGCCGAGGCGCTCGACCGTGCTTGCCAGTGCTACGCCCAGCCGCAGGTCTGGTCGCAGCTTGTCGATACCGGCATGCGGCAGGATTGGTCGTGGGCGCGCAGCGCCCGGCAATACGTCGAATTGTACCGCGGTACGATGGCCCGCGTCGGTCGAGGGCATTCCGTCGTCGCGTAGCGCCTTGCCCAGGGAGGGACATTGATGCATGAAATCTCGCTGGCTTTCTTCTGGCACCAGCACCAGCCCTATTACCCCGACGACGTCGGCCACGAAAACCCAATGCCTTGGGTCCGCTTGCACGGCACCAAGGACTACTGGGGCATGGCGATGTTGCTCAAGGAGGTGCCTGAGTTCCGCGCCACCGTGAACCTGGTGCCCAGCCTGCTGGCCCAACTGCTGGGTTACATCGACGAAGGCCGCGAGGACACGCACCTGCGCGTCTCGAAGCTGCCGGCCGATGGATTGTCGGAACAAGACATGACCTATCTTCTCGACAACTTTTTCATGGTCCATGCCGACAACATGATCCGCCCGAACCCGCGCTATCTGGAGCTGTACCAGAAGCGCGGGCTTTCGATCGACCCGGCGTCGCGGGCCGCCAAGCGGTTCACCAAGAAAGACATTCTCGACTTGCAATGCTGGTCGAACCTGACCTGGATGCACCCGCTGGCCTTCGAAAAGGACCAGGAGCTGGCCGAGTTCCGCGCCAAGGGGCGCAACTGGACCGAGAAGGAGAAGCAGTGGCTGCTGGGAAAGCAAATGGATCTGCTCAAGCAAATCGTGCCATTGCACCGCGAACTGGCCCAGCGCGGGCAGATCGAGCTGACGACGACCCCCTTCTACCACCCGATCCTGCCGCTGTTGTGCGACAAACGGTTGGCGCGGCAGGCGATGCCCGAGGTCCACTTGCCCAAGCACCTTGAGTCGTACCAGGAGGATGCCGCGGAACAGCTCAAGCGGGCCGTGGCCTACCATGAAAAGCTGTTCGGTCAAAAGCCGCGCGGCCTTTGGCCCTCGGAAGGGTCGGTCTGCCAGGCGATGATCGCCGCGACGGCCGCCGCTTCGATTCAATGGATCGCCACCGACGAGGAGATCCTGTCGTGCTCGACCGACGGCTGGGTTTCCCGCGACCCCGCGGGCTTCCTCCGCAACCCTGAGATGCTCTACCGGCCTTGGCGCGTCGAGGAGAAGGGGCAATCGCTGCAGATCGTTTTCCGCGACCATGCCATGAGCGACCAGATCGGTTTCCACTACCAGCGCTACCCGGCGGGCCAGGCGGCCGACGACTTCATCGGCAAGTTGGAGGCGATCGGCAGGGCGACCACCGGCAACGCCGGCCATCGGCCGACTTTTGTGAGCATCATTCTCGACGGAGAGAACTGCTGGGAATACTATCCCAACCACGGTGTCGATTTCCTCCGTACGCTTTACCGCCGCGTGGTCGCGCACCCCAAGATCACGCCCGTCCGCGTCGGCGATTACCTCGAAAAGCACCCGGCGACAGACAAGATCGGCAACCTCTTTCCCGGAAGTTGGATCCAGCACAATTTCGGCATCTGGATCGGGCACCCCGAATGCAACCTCGCTTGGGACCTGTTGCACCAGACGCGTGAACACCTCGTCGCCGCGACCAAGGCCCAACGGAAGCCCGCCGCGCAAATCGCGCAAGCCTGGACCGAGATGTACATTGCCGAGGGGAGCGATTGGTTCTGGTGGTTCGGCGATTCGCACTCCAGCGCCCAGGACGCGCTCTTCGATCGCCTTTTCCGCAAACACCTGCAAAACGTCTATGCTCTCTTGGGCGACCCTCCGCCCGGCGAACTGGCCCGCCCGATCAGCCTGGGGCACCGCCACACGCAAATGCACACTGTGCCAAGCAGCCTGAT
This sequence comes from Pirellulales bacterium, assembly GCA_035534975.1. GTDB lineage: Bacteria > Planctomycetota > Planctomycetia > Pirellulales > JAICIG01 > DATKSN01. The sequence continues at coordinate 1,814 of DATLQY010000302.1, read as the reverse complement.
GAACGTGAAGGTCGACGGGCGGCGGACGTATTTCGAGTGGATCAACGCCGGGCACTACGCGCCCAGCGGCTCGCGCGGGGCGATGAGCATGGTCCAGGAGGGGCGGCTGGCAGGGCTTTACTTCGGCTTCGACACCGAGCAGTTGCTGTTGCGCTTCGACGCGCGGGGCGGCACGTTCCGCGAGCGGCTGGCCGACGTCGACACGTTGCGGATCGAATTCTTTCAGCCGGCCGGGTTCGAGCTCTTGATTTCGCACCCCAACTGGCAGGAGCCGATCCTGCAACTTTACCATGACGACGTGCCGGTGAGCGACTCGGAGGTTCAGGCGGCGGCCGACGTCATCTTGGAAGTCGCCATCCCGCTGCGCAGCCTGGCCGTTTCGACCGACGATCGGCTCCAATTCCACGTCGAGCTCGTCAAGAACGAGCAGTCGATCGACCGCGCCCCGCAAGAGGGGGCGATCGAGCTCGTCGTGCCGTCGCCCGAGTTCGAGTTGATGATGTGGCAAGCATAGGCGTAGAACGGAATTCATTCCGTTTCTCCGTCGCCAGACTTCCGACAATCCAAACGGAATGAATTCCGTTCCACGAATTGCTCTTCACGAAACCGACCCTGAACCCTTAAGATTGATCCGATATGCCAGATTTACGCAAAGACCCGATCGTGGGCCGCTGGGTCATCGTGGCCAAGAGCCGCGCCAAGCGCCCGCACAATTTCGAGAGCACGCCCAAGATCCATCCCGGGGCGTTTTGCCCCTTCTGCGAAGGGCACGAGGAGCACACGCCCGGCGAGATCATCGCTTACCGCCAGCCCGGCTCGCAGGCCAATCGGAATGGGTGGCGGGTGCGCGTGGTGCCCAACAAGTTCCCCGCCTTGGAGATCGAGGGCGAGCTGAACAAGCGGGGCGAGGGAATCTACGACATGATGCGGGGCGTGGGGGCCCACGAGGTGATCATCGAATCGCCCCGGCACCTCTTGAGCACGGCCGATCTGCCGGTGGAAACGCTCGGCGAGGTGTTCTGGATCTACCGCGACCGGCTGGTCGATTTGAAGAAAGACCGCCGGCTGGTCTACGGGATGATTTTCAAGAACGTGGGCGCGGCCGCCGGCGCCTCGTTGGAGCACACCCACAGCCAATTGATCGTCACGCCAATCGTGCCGATCAGCGTCCAGGAGGAAATGGACGGATCGCTGGAGTTCTACGATTATCGCGGCCGCTGCGTTTACTGCGACATGATCCAGCAGGAGTTGACGACGGAGAAGCGGATCGTGCTCGACACGCCCGGCTTCGTCGCCTTCTGCCCCTTCGCCAGCCGATTCCCGTTCGAAACTTGGGTGCTGCCCAAGATCCACTCGAGCCATTACGAGAACATCCAAAAGAACGGGACCGAGGAGTTGGCCCGGGTGATGAAACAGGTGGTCGCCAACATCGAAACCGCGCTCGACCGGCCCAGTTTCAATTATATCATCCACACGGGCCCCTTCGACAGCCAGGAGCTGCCTCACTATCACTGGCACATCGAGATCATTCCCCGCTTGACCAAGACGGCCGGGTTCGAGTGGGGCAGCGGCTTCTATATCAACCCCGTGCCGCCCGAGGAGGCCGCCGCGTTCCTGCGCGACGTGGAAGTCGAGTCGCACGAACCGCGGAGTGTACCTGTAAAGTAATGTAATGGAGTGACGCTGTCGTCGCGGGGCCGCGGAGCGGCCGAAGATGTGTTCCCACGCGGAGCGTGGGAACAAGAAAAGGCAGTCCTTGAGCCGCAACGCCTGTGCTCGCGGGCTGGCGCCGGAGTACTGCCGGCAGCGGTAGC
>DATLQY010000301.1:0-6168 GCA_035534975.1 Pirellulales bacterium | reverse complement strand
TCGACGGCGGCGGCACGCAGCGCCGCCTGCGCCGCGTCCAAGGCCAGGCCATGCCGCTCGAGCCAGCCCGTCAGCCACGGGCGCAGGTACGCGCCGATCAGTTCCGGCACGCGCGGCGACAACTGCATCTCGAACCCATGATCGCCAATCTGCCACGTCATGGCGTCCTCGGAGTCGGGCAACAGGCACGAGCCGGTCGCCAGAACGTGCCAGGCGTCTTCGACCGATTCGTCGTGGGCCGCGACCAGGGCCGCCGCGCCGTCGGCGAACACGGCGTTGCCGACCATCTGAGCGGGATCCCATTGAAAGCAATAATGGAGTGAGCACAACTCGACCGCGACCAATAGCACGCGGGCGGCAGGGCTTTCAGCCGCCAGGCCGCGGGTGACCCGCAAGCCGTTGATTGCACCGTGGCAGCCCATGAAGCCCACGTGGACCCGCTCGACGGTGGCGGCGAGTCCCAGGCTCCGAATCAAGGCCAGATCAACGCCCGGCGCGGAAAACCCCGTGCATGAAACGGTGACCAGGTGCGAGATGGCGGCCGGCTCGACCGCGGCGGCACGCAGAGCCGCTTCCGCGGCGGTCAGGGCCAGCCCGCCCGCGTACTCTTCGTAAAACTGCATTCGCTCGCGGGTCGTGGGCCCCAATCGATTGACGACGTCAACGGCGCAGGCGGAGTCGCCCGCGGGAGTCACCCAATCGAGCGCCCTGCGGTGCGGCAAGACGGAATGGCGGCTTTGCACGCCTGAGCGCCGGTAGAGCACTCGCAACAGCTTGGCCTGTTCGTCGGTCTGACAGCAGACGAGCCGGCCCAACTCGGCGGCTTCAGTTTGGCGGACGACGTGCGGCGGCAATGCGGTACCCATGCCGAGAATGGTCAGTTTCATGATCGAACTCGTGAATGAAAAAGGCAACGTCCCGCATGGTCTGGGTGAATTCAGCCATCGGGAAGTACGCGTGCTTTGCCGCAACGCCGCGCGCCCCAGGTCAAGAGCGACGGACATCGCCTTACCAGCGGCAACGCGGCACGCACGGCCGCGGGGTGCATGGCCCAGTGCGCCACTGCGGCGGCCGCGCGAATTCGTCCGGCAAACGCCTGCCGCCACAGAGCGGCGTAATCGCGGCCGGCGCGGTCCACGGCAGCTTCGTCGCGCGCGCGGCGCGAACGCACTCGGCCGCCGTCGGCCGCGAGTCGCTGGCCCAGCAGCCAGGCCGATTGCATCGCCATGCTGATCCCTTCCGCCACCACCGGGTGCGCCTCGCCGGCCGCGTTGCCGACCGCGAACACGCGGTCGTCGTAGCGTCGCCGAATTCCAGGTCGAATCGGACCCGCGGCCAGCCAGGGGCCCTCGCGTTGGGCCCCGTCGAGCACCGCTTGCGCCGCTGGGCAAGCGGAAAGCATGTACTCGAACACCGCGTCCCCCGCGGTCTGGCCGGGTTGCCCGCGCAGCGATTCGAGCTGGTCGCGGCGGAGGCAGCACGAAAAGCTCACCCGCCCTCCCTCGCAATGAACCATGCCACCGTAGCCGCCAGCGAAGCTTACGAGCGGCATGAGCCGCTCGGGCAATCGGCTGTGACGGAAATGGGCTTTGAAACCCAGCAGATCGCCCGCGCGCGGCGGCGAGCGCGGCAGTTGCGTCGCCAATGGCCCCGGCTCCCACGAGCCATGGGCCGCGACCACGATGCTGGCGTGTAATTCACATATATCGCCCGGTTCGCTGGCGACGACCCGGCACGCCCGGCCGCCCTGGGTTCGCGCCAGCGACACGACACTTGCCGGCTGGCGCACGTCGACACCCGCTCGGCGGGCCTCGTCGACAAGCAGCGTGTCAAGCCTCTCGCGTGAAAGGGCGCGTCCCCAGGGGGCGGCGCCGGCCCGCGGCAACTCGGAAACGAGCGTGGTCGAGCCGGTCATCAGGGCGACTTGCGAAACCTCGGGACCCGCCAGGCGATTCAATGCGTCGGAGAGTCCCAATCGCTCGAACAATGGCCAGTTCGTCAGCGACAGGTATTCGCCGCACACCTTTCGGCGAGGAAACGCGCGGCGTTCGACCAGCGCGACCGACCAGCCGGCTTGGGCCAACACGAGTGCGGCCGTAGCGCCGCCAGGCCCCCCGCCGACGACCAAAGCATCGAAGTGCTGCGCCAAGAGGAGTACCTTATGCCTTTCTCCCGTCCATTGTTAACGATATGCGTCGCGAAGCCGTTGAGCAAGTGGGAGTGGAAGCGAGTCATCGTTCAGGTTCTCTTCCAGCTCAATAGAAACCGGCAGGGCCAGCGGCGGTTGACGCGGGCGCCCGGCAATCCGGCCTGCTCGGCCAGCGCCAGGGCCTCGCCGGCCGTGAAAGCGCCTTCGACCGATCGTAGAGCGTCGTGATGAACCATGCTCGAACGGGTCAAGATTCGCGAAGCGGCCAGCGCCAAGAGCCAACCGCGTCTGCTGCGCTCCAGGTCGTTCACCAGGACCAAGCGGCGAGCCGTCGCGGCCATGCGGCGCAAGAGCTCGATGGCGCGCGCCTCGTCGAGGTGGTGCAGAAAAAGCGAGCAGGCCACCACGTCGTAGCACCCCGGCAACGCCTCGCCCAACGCATCCGCCTCGAAGAACCGCACTTCGGCTCCAGCCCGGCCGGCCTGCCGACGGGCATGGGCCACGGAGATCGGGTTCAGATCGCAACCCTCGATCGCGACTTCAAGACCCGCCCTCCGGGCTCGCCTCCATACGCCCAGCGCCACATCGCCGGCACCGCACGCCACGTCGAGCACGCTCAGCTCGCGCAGCCGCGCTTCGCGCGCCATCCGGGCGATCGGCCGCCAAACAATGCCCGAACTGCCGCTGGCGAAATTGATCCGCTCCAAGGCCGTCAGCGCGCCGGTGAGCCGATCGGCCTCGACGCCAGGCTGGTCGATGATCTCAGGCTGTAAATTCCGCTGCGCCAGTCGGCGCCAAGACGTCATGCGAGTGTGTTCTGTCCATTCGGGGCCATGATTCGCTTCCCGGCCGACACAACGTACTGGTTCTCGACGAGCCGGGCAACCATCAGCCCAGTTTGGCGGGCATCGTGACACTTTCGGTTTGAGGTTTGGCTTCGGTGATTGTTGATTGGAACATCGGCTACGCGCCAAGTCCGGAACGTGGTACAATAAGTGAGAAGGATGATGACGATTCGTCAGAGGTCGCGCACATGACCATATCCGTTCGAGCTGTGTACGAAAGGGGCGTTCTCCGTCCGGTCCGGCCTCTTCCCTTCGACGAGGGTGAGACGGTCGACTTGACCATTGGCAAACCCGAGCCGCCCCGGCTTCCGCCGTGCGACGATCAAGTGGTGAGTCGACTGCAGGCGGCGACGACGATCGCCGACTGGGTCGAAGCGACAAAGTTGCTTCCGCCAGACGACGGCGGGTATGACATCGTCAAGGCGCTGAACGACAACCGCATCTGGTCTGGTGAACGCTCTCTGATTCCGAACGAGAGCCCCCCGCAGTGAGCGCCGCGATCGTACTGGATGCGACGCCGTTGCGGTTTCATCGTTCCATGACCGAATTTCAAACGGCCTACGGGGGGTCAAGCCCTTGCGGCGACCAGCAAGGCCTCGGCCAGCTCCATCCGCTGCAAGCGGTTGTTAGCCGGCAGATTCGCCACTCGAAGCTTCAACTACGGGCATTCTCGCGGCCATGAGTTCGCGTTTGAGTTCTTGTTGCCATCGCTGCTCGTCTTCCATGCGAATGTAAACGATGCCGTCAAAGTCTGATGGCGTTTCGAGGCCGGGCGTAATGAGCGCGCACACCCTTGCTTGACCGAGATGCGCCAGGAAATAGCCCAACTCCAGGATCACGTTCTGGCGAGCCCGCGGTGCGAGCCTCCCTTCCCTAAGGCTTCCTACGTCGTCGTCGGTCAGTACGACGACAGCGAAAGTCACCAAGTCCGCTTCCTGAATGAACTTCGTGAGGAGATGGCGCCCCATGTTGGGTTGTTCATGAAGGACGATCCCTACCAATCCAATGCTCTTCAGGAAAGAGACGACGGCGGTGCGGGCCGTGTCGTTCTGGCCATGCACCACGAAGACGCGATTCGGCGAGCGAGCGGCAGAGTCGGCCTCGCGGCCGCGACCGGTCGCGGTGGCAACGTCCTGGGTCAGAGGCGGGCGGGCCTCCTCTCCGACTTCTCCCTGGATCCCGGACGATCGACTTACGACATACGCAGAGAACAGCGACTTCTCGGCGGTTACCGCTGACGGATTCTCCATCGTGAACTCAACGATCGCATTGGCTCGATCGCGGCAACTCCCTACGTCCCGCCCCGCGGACAGATCTGCTACACCCGCGTCCAGCAACATGTCGTCGATGTCTGTGTGGCTCCATGCGGAGATCGAGGTTCTTGCCCTGATGAGAGATGCACGAGTAGGTGCAGGGAGCGGCTTTGATTCGAAGAGACCAATTGTGGCAGTATCGAACTCGTGGCCGGCGTGGCGAAGAACTGAGAATAGATCCCGCTCCTTTACTGCCCAGTGGTTTCGGCCGAACTCGAATTGCTCGATGTCCAGCTCTTCACGGATCCGCCATAGGTGGTCATTCAGGATTGGGGCCTTGCTCGGACACAGATTGACCGTTACCCAAACTTCCGTACCAAGGTCGCGAAGTTCGGAGATGTGGGCGATGCGCACGACTTCCTCTGCTCGCCCCTCTTCCATTAGCACGCAGGGCCACGACCTAATGCACTCGATGGCTTCTATCGACAGCGACCGTAGCTGTTGTCGGATCGGTTCGCTCGTGTACTCTAGGAAGCGGCTCTTATCGAATCGGACGGCTCCTCCGTCCCAGTCGTGGAACCGGTGCGATACGAGAAGGCTATACACGGTGAACGATCTCCGTCGTCGGATTGGCAGTGCCTTGGCCGGCGAACAAAATCGCTCAGCAGCGGCGGCCGCGCTGAGAGCCGTAAACTCACGAGGAACCAGAATCGCGGCTGCCCGCTGGCGCAGCGCCTGGGTCGGCATATTGATCGGCAATCCGACGCCAGGAAGGCACACGGTGCCTTGGCCGCGTCCCGCCTGGCCGATCGAGGTCTATTCAACGATAGGACGTGCCATTGCTGGCCATGGTCTCCATTCGTTCCTTCATCGGTCTACCGTCCGAGCGCCACGCGGTTCAAGATCGACACGATGCTGTTGAACGCGATTCGGTCGCACCGCTTAGTGATCGAGCCCGCCATATTTGCGGGAAGCCATAGCGGTCGCGTTTCAACGAAGGATTGTCTGTTCGGGTCGATAAGGCAGCCGATGCGTACCGTCTCTCGGCTGCCGCTACGTCGAAGCGGGAACACCTGAAACAAATGCCTTCCGTCAACCGTGTCGCATCTCACCACAAACATGGGCCGCGACTTCCCTCTCACGGAGTACATCGACTCGTCTGGTTTCTCCGCCGGCCCCTCGCGCCTCACGGTGTCCAAGTGGAGTTTTATGAAGTAGGCTACGTCTCCTTCCCTGGGAAGCTCCTTGCCTGTGTTGTCCGGAGTGCGTTCATTCGTCATCGTCGCCACCCGAGTCGGGTCCCCCATACATGATATCGAGCAACCGCTGTGACTCGCGGACGTCATCGCCGAGGAAGCCGTCAGGCCAGTTCGCGATCCGGCCGCGCCCGTCCACGGCGATGGGTTTGAGGGCCGAATAGGCGAACGTCGTCTTTTCGCCTTGGCAGTGCGCGGTCTCTATGCCGTCCAAGTCAGTGAAGTAGATCTGGACCTCGGCCTGTTTCAATTCCTCTTCCAAGATCGCACGAATCACACGCCGGATGACGAGGTCACTATGCGTCTCGACGAGGATGCGCCTGCCGGACTTCGCGTGCGCCACCAGCGCCTCGGTGATCTTCAGTTGCAGAGACGGATGAAGATGGACCTCGGGGTTCTCAATGCCGACCAATTCCCCCCGCCGCATGAGGCCCAACTGCACTACGATCGGGAAGACCTGGTGAAACCCCGAGCTCATCTGACGCGGCGGTTGTGGCGCGGGAAGCGGGGCACCGAAACACGGATGGAGGAGCCTTCCCAGGTGCAATCCGTCGGCGCTCGCCAGATTTCCGAAGTCTGCCTTGAACAGAAACCCGCATGGCCGGTAAGACTGCTCCGCCTCAGTCGCCATACTATCAGCCGGATACAGCCGTTCGCTTGGGTGC
>DATLQY010000300.1:0-6281 GCA_035534975.1 Pirellulales bacterium | reverse complement strand
ATCCGCTTGGCGCGCGCGTTGTAATTCATCGACTTCCCTGAATCCAAGGGCCTGAACCCATAAAGGCCATAAAGGGAGGAAGAGCGTGCGATTGCCGCTCTTCCGCCAATTCGCCGTCACCCGGCTTAACCCCTTATGCTACAACTTCCACGGCCGGAGTCAACGGAAATTCGCGTCCCGGCTCGGGCTTTGCCGTTTTCCCTCCTGGGAAGCCGAATTCGCCGGATAAAACGAGATTGCGCGTCGACGCGGCAAATGCCGTGGAAAAGGATTCCAAAGGGCCATACATTACGATTCCGCAATGCTGGGAAGTCTACCACCGATCATCGCCGTCGCGCCGCGTCAGCACTCGGGCGCGCCACTTTCGGACATCGTGTCCGATCGTGGGATCCAAGGACACGAGCCACACATCGCCGCGTCGCGGTCCCATCTGGCGAGCCATGCCGTGTCACTCCGTGTCCCCTTGGGTCTGGTCCCAAACCTCCCGGTCGACCGATTCCCATTCGACGTTGGACGAGCGGGATTCGTCCCGGCGTTTGATGATGGCGGCCTTGAACCGCGTCAAATCGACGGTGACATCGTTCTCGACGGCATTCACCCGACAGATTGCCGCTCCATCCAGTCAATCCTCGGACAGGGTTTTCGCCCGCGCCACATCGCTGGCCAGTTGGACCTTGAGGTCTTCCAAGCTGCCGAATGGCCGGACATCGCGAATCCGGCTGAGAAAATCGACTTCCAACGGTTCGCCGTAGAGCGACCCCTCGAAGCCGATCAGGTGGACCTCGAGTTTCAACGCCTGTTCGCCGAACGTCGGGTTTGGACCCAGGTTGATCGCCGCCGGCCAGTTCCGACCTTGCGAAAGCCCGCGGCCGGCATAGACCCCCACTCCTGGCAGAAGCGTGTCGACCGCATCGACATTTGCGGTCGCGAAGCCGATCCGCGCGCCTCGCCCGGCCCCGTGCGTCACCATCCCTCGAATCCGATAGGGCTGAGTCAGCATCCGTCGAGCTTCGTCGACTTGCCCGGCCGCGAGGAGATTTCGCACACGCGAGCTGCTGACGATCTGGCCATCGACGATCACCGGTTCGACAACCTCCAACGCCAGGCCCGCCTCGGCGGTATATCTGCGGAGCACGTCGATCGTACCCATCCGGTCGCGGCCGAAAAAGAAGTTCGGCCCCTCGACGATCGCCTTGGCCGCCAAGGTGCCGCGAACGATGCGATCGAAGAACTCGCGGTCGGTCAATCCCAACAAGCTCTCATCGGTTGGGTAGGCAATGATCGAATCGACCCCCAAGGCCACCAGTAGGTGGGCCTTGCGGTCGGTCCAGGTCAGCGGCGGGGGGGCCAATGCCGGGCGCAAGAGGCGCACGGGGTGCGGATCGAACGTGAATACGATCGCCGGGCCGCCCACCTGCTGGGCCAGGGCGATCAATCGCCGGACGATGCGCGCGTGTCCCAGATGGACCCCGTCGAAGTTACCGATCGCCACCGCCCCGCCTCGCAACTCGTCGGGCAGCAAGGCCAAGTCGCGCAAGAGCTTCACGGCGGGGTCACGCTCGCTTCGATCGGGTCGTTGTAGAAGACACTGATCGCCATTATCCGGCTCGTCGGCACGGCGGTCAACCGGCGCGAGTGGTACGGTTCAGCGTCCGGGGTTCTTCCGCCTTCCTCATTGAGTATGGTATGGTTAATGGCCGACTGGCCCCCTCCTGGGCACCTTGCCGTATGGAAGACAAACAGTTCTACCTTTCGCCCGACCTGGCCCACCGCCTGGCGGCGATCGACGTCGGCACCAATAGTATTCGCCTGGTCGTGGCTGAAGCTTTGCGAGAGGGCCAGTACCGCGTGCTGACGGAGGAGAAGGACGCCGCTCGGCTGGGCAAGAACCTGAGCTCCACGGGGCGGCTCAATCCGACGGCGGTCGAACGCTCGCTCGACGCGCTGCGGCGGATGAAGCAGATTGCCGACGGCTACCAGGTGCGCGAGCTGCGGGTGATCGCCACTTGCGCCGTCCGCGAGGCTGAGGATGGCGCCGAGTTTTGCCGCCGGGTCAGGGAAGAGATTGGCTTGGACATCGAGGTCATCTCCGCCCTGTCGGAGGCCCATTTGGCCTTCTTCAGCGTCGCGCGCAGCTTTCCCCTTGAAGGCAAAAACGTCGCTGTGGCCGACATCGGCGGCGGCAGCACCGAAATCATTCTGGCGTCCGGACGGATCATCGAGGACGTCTGCACCACCCCGCTGGGGGCCGTGCGGATGACCGACCTCTATCTCAACGATCAGGATCCGCCGAGCTTCGACGACTTCAATCGACTCGTCGGCGGGATCGACCGCGAGCTGAAACGGCACTCGAAGGGACTGATCATGGCGCCTCACCTCTTGATCGGTTCCGGCGGCACGTTCACCAGCCTGGCCGAGATGATGATGGCCGAAAAGGGACAGCACGGTCTGCCGCTGCGCGGTTACGAGATCACGCACGCCGAGGTGGGCCACCTGCTCGATCGGCTCCGCAAATTGCCCGCCAAGGCCCGCCGCGGCATCGCTGGCCTGAGTCCCGAGCGGGCCGACATCATCGTGGCGGGCGTGGCGATCGTCGACCGGCTCTTGCGGCGGTTCAAGATCAATCGGTTGCAAATCCACGATCGTGGCGTTCGTGACGGTTTGCTGCTGACGATGCTCGACAAGTCGCTCGGCGCCGCCAGCGCCGACCCACACGACCAGGAAGCGGCCATCGAGCGGTTCGCCGCCAACTGCGGTTGCGACCTGAAACACGCGCGCCAGGTCGCGCGGCTGGCGGGGCTGATTTTCTCGCAACTTCTCGGCAAAGTCGATATCTGCGCGGCCGACCGGCCATTGCTCGAGGCCGCGGCACGGCTGCAAGACGTCGGATACCTGATCAACTACGAGAAGCACCACAAACACAGCTATCACCTGATCCTCAACAGCCGCCTGGCGGGATTCAAGCCGCAGGAGCTTGAGCTGATCGCCAACATCGCCCGTTACCATCGTGGCAAGGAACCGAAGAAGAAACACGAGAATTTCAAACGCCTTTCGGCCAAGGACCAACAGCGGGTGCGCCAATTGGCGGCGATCTTGCGGTTGGCCGGCGGGTTCGACCGCAGCAGCACGCAGCAGGTTCAAGCCATATCGGTCGCGGTCGGCAAGGGCGAGATCGAAATGCGCGTCCTGGCCCCGCAGTGCCCGGAGGTCGACCTTTGGGCCGCGCGGCGCCGGGCCGAGCCGTTCGAGAAGGTCTTCGAACGAAAGCTGGTCATCGAGTGGCAAGATCTTCATCAACCGCTGCCGGCGAAGCCAAAGGGCGTAACCCCATCGGCGAACAACGCGGAAAACGGCGCGGCCACCAAGCCCGGCGCCAAGCCGCGCGCGAAACGTTCAACATAGCGGAACCTCGCATCGGTTGCGCGGTGGCTATATTTCCTGTGACACCGACGCCATGAGCACCGACGAAAAAACCGCTTCGCAACCTACCGACGACGAGCTGAGCGACGCACTCTTGTTGTCGTTGGTGCCGGGCGTGGGGCCGCGATTGCAGCGCGCCTTGCTCGAACGCTTCGGCACGCCCACGGCCGTGTTGAACGCGGCGCCCAGCGAGCTGCGCGGCGTCGAGAGAATCGGCCCAAAAGTCACCGCGGCCATCATCGCCGCCCGGCGCGAAATCGACGTCGAGGCGGAACTTCGCCGTTGCCGCGAACATGGGGTTACCATCCTGACGCTGTCGCATCCGGCGTACCCGCGCATGCTTCGCGAGATTCACGACCCACCCGCCGTGGTTTTCATGCTAGGCGCGCTGTTGCCCGTCGACGCTTTGGCCATCGCGATCGTCGGTTCGCGGCACGCCACTCACTACGGCCTGACCCAGGCCGAACGATTGGCGGCGAGTCTGGCCCGCGCGGGTCTGACGATCGTCAGCGGTCTGGCCCGCGGCGTCGACGCGGCGGCCCACCGCGGGGCCCTCGCCGCGGGCGGAAGGACGGTTGCCGTGCTGGGCAGCGGGCTCTTGAACATCTACCCGCCGGAGCACACGGAGTTGGCCGGCGACTTGGCCGCCAAAGGGGCCTTGCTCAGTGAGGCGCCGCCATTGGCCGCGCCCATGAGCGGCATGTTCCCGCAGCGCAACCGATTGATCAGCGGCATGTCGCTGGGTGTCGTCGTGGTCGAGGCGGCGGTGCGGAGCGGGGCCTTGATCACCGCCCGGCATGCGATGGAACAGGGACGTGAGGTGTTTGCCGTGCCGGGGCGCGTCGACAGCCGCGCGTCGCACGGCTGCCACCGGCTGATCCGAGACGGGGCAAAACTGGTCGAATCGGCCGACGACGTGCTCGAAGAGCTCGGACCGCTGGTGGAGGCCGCTCCCCGTGGCGACGGGACGAGCGTTCATCATCCGGCCGAACTGCTGTTGAACGACCTGGAGCGGCAAGTGCTTTCGGCCGTACCGACGGAACCGGCCTCGATCGACGAGGTAATCGCCGCCACGCGCTTGCCGGCGTCGCAGGTGCTGGCCACGCTCAGCGTGCTTGAAATCCGCCGTCTTGTGCGGCGGCTGGGCGGCAGCACGGTGGCCCGCTGGTAGCGTGGGGTAGGTTTCCAACCTGCCATAAGACAACCGGACGAAACGACGTAGCGGAATTCGTGAGAATTCCGACCCAGGAACCGCCGAAAAATAACTTCCGCATACACGTAAAGCCTGACAATACAGCGGGTTCTTCCACGCGGAACGAAACGCCGAAGTTATTTTTCGGCGGTTCCCCAGTAGTTACGACGCGGAATTCGCAGACTTCCCGCCGCGGGATCCTACGGCGTTGCTCGGTCGCGCCGGAGCTGCCGGCTAGCGCCGCGCGCGGCAACGACGATGAGCCAAGTGAACAAGCCACACACGGCCGGCCAAACATTGAGCGGCGCGGCCTCATAGAGCCGAAGCCGCGGTCGCAGTGTTGCCACGTCCCAAAGCTCGGCGGTATCTTTCTGGGCGGCAATGAACGCGCCGCCCTTCAAGCCCCCCGCGACGTGCGAGAGATTGCTCATGTCCTTCGCAGGTACGTACCGGCTCAAGCGTTTTAGAGTCAAGAACTTTAAAGCCAGGGCCTCCTGCGGCAATGAGTAGTCGGCGGCCGTCCGGTGAGTATTTGAGCGTGTAATACGCCCCAGATCGCGCGAGGTCGTCGCCATTGTCTCGCAGCGGAACGCGTCGCACTCGGCCGGTGGCAAGATCCCATCTTTCGATGGTTTCCGTTTCGCCGTTCTGCAAAGCCTCGGCCGCGATGGCATGGCCGTCAGGCGACCAGGCCACGCGCGCATAGCCCACCTTCGCGTCGGCATCTGTTATGAGCTCTCGCTCCAGCCGCGAACTGGCGATGTCGTAAATCTGAATCTTGTTAGCGGTCGTCCCCACGGCGAGCCGCTTTCCGTCAGGCGAGAAAGCCGGATAAGTGCCTCTTGGAAGCACACGTGGTGGATTTTCATCGACTGCGGAATGAATCTCGTAACGCCAAGGAGGACCGTCGAACGCGAGTAAAGAGTCTTCCGTGGGGGAAAACCGAAGCGCGCTTTCTCGCATTGGCAATGTGCGCCGAACTTCGCCCTGGGCGATGTCCCAGATTTGTACGTTGCCGTGCGGTTCAACATTTGCGTAGGTGTTGGGCTCCGCGGGCGAGACCGCCGCGAGCTTGCCGTCAAACGATAAAGCAAGGTCGCCGCCGAATGTTCCAAGAGTGCGAAGCGTTGCTTTGAGTGCTCCCTCGCTATCCCACACCAGCACCCGCCCGTCGCCCAGCAGCGCGCCGAACGTCGAACCATCGGCCGAGGCCGCAACAGCGACGATCTCGTCGGCATACATGCGGGCTCGCCGCGTGTGCCGCCAGAGCGGGACGACGATCGCCAGAATGAGGCCGATGAACGTCACGCACAACAGTAAGCCGGCGAGTGTGAAACGGCGGGGCATGGCGATGTGATCGCAAAGGTTCTTTCACCGGTTCCCAACGGCAACTCGGGCAATCGACGTCGCTGTCTTTTTTCTGGCCGGCCGGAACAGATCATTCTAATGCCATACCCGTATCCCGCATACCAGCGATTGGTAAAGGGTTCATGTCTTTCTTCCAGGTTTGTTTGGTTTCGGCCCAAGGTCGTGTTACGGCCCCTTTGAAACCTGCCCCACTTCGGGGTATGCTGCTACCTGAATTATTCCGTCTTTTTTCCCTTGGCGCGGCCCGATTGCGGAATCGTATCGTCGAAGGGTCAGTCCCGCGTTTGGCGCCGAGCAAGTG
>DATLQY010000299.1:0-3400 GCA_035534975.1 Pirellulales bacterium | reverse complement strand
TTATTCTGCCGAAGCTCCGGACGCCGGGCTGAAGCCAGCTCACAGCAAACCTGCGATCGGCTTCCCGTCGACGACCAGCTTGCTAATCTCGGCTGGGAGCAAGTCGGGCTGAATGCGGGCCAGGCCGGCGTCGAACACGGTATGCAGGATGGTCGCGCACAGATTGGCGGGCGTATAGGGCTCGGTCGTCGCGCGGCTGGCGGTGCGGTCGGTCTGCCCGATCGTCTGGCCCATCTGGAGGCCGCCGCCGGCGAACACGAGCGGCGTGACGTCTTTCCAGTGCCCCGTGCCGCCAAAGCTGGTAGTCCCCGCGCCCTGGGCCACGCGGGTCTTCGTGGGCGTGCGCCCCATTTCGCCCGTGATCACTAGCAAGATCTCGTCGGAGAGGCCACGCTCGTGAACGTCGTCCAGAAAGGCCGCCACCGCATGATCAAGCTGCGGGCCGAGAATGGCCATTCCCTCGGGTGTGTTCGGGTTGTTCCCGTCGCCGTGCAAATCCCAGCCGGCGTCGATCACCGTGACGAACGCGCAGCCTACCTCGCACAATCGACGGGCGAGCAGTAACTGCCGGCCGAGCAGGTTGGTAATGCGTGACTGGTTCATCTTGCCGTTGTAGCGCTTGCCGCCGGCGTGGTAGTCGGCCATGTCGAACAGCCGACTCGTGTCGTAGCGCTCCAGCGTGCGCGGGTCTTCCCGGCTGAGATCGAACGCGGCGGCAATGCCCCGGTCCAGCACGCCGAATGCTTGCTCGCGGAGCTCGCCCGCGCCTCGCAGATCGGGAACGCGGTCGAGATCGCGGCGCAGGGCGTCGAATTGCCGCAGCAGCGCGCGGCGCTCGCTGAACCGTTCGCTGGGAATTTGCAGCGTGAGGTTTTCCAGCACCGCGCTGCCTCCACGTGGAACGAACGCTTCGTAGGGGCGGGCGAGCGAACCGGCGGCCCCGTAATGCTGCAACACGTAGTTCAGCGAGAAGACATCGCTGATTTTCGTCTCAAGCACCAGCCCCGGGTCGACGGTCTCCGGAATGACCAGGACATGATTGGGCACCCCTGTGCGCGAGAGCGATCCCTTGCCCCGCGCGACCGCGGCTCCCATCGTCGACTTGAAGGGGGTCTCGCCGTTCAAGGCGATGAACTGTTCATGGTTCTGTTCGCCGGAGCCATACGACCGCACCACCGCGAGCCGGTTGGCCCTCTCGGCCATTTGAGGAAAGTTCCCGCCAAACCAGACGCCCGGGATCTTCGTGCGTAGTTCACCCGTGCAACTGCGAATATGATCTGGGACGCCGAGCTTGGGATCGAACGTTTCCACCTGCGGCGGGCCCCCCTGCAAGAACAAGAGCACCACCGACTTTTTCCTCTGCACCGAGTTGGCGCCGCGTTTCTCCGCGGCTCGGACCAAATTCGGCCACAAGTCGGGATATGCCAATCCTGCCAGCGCCAAACCGCCGATGCGCAAAAGTTCGCGTCGCGTCGGCATGGCCCGTGAGACGGGGCAACTCGAGTCGACGATGGAAAGCATCGAAAGTCCTCAAATGGGGTTGCTCCCAGTCTATCGTGGGAAGGGCACGGCCCACCATCCCAAAGGGAAAAAACGTCTAACTGGGTAATAACTGATGTATTGAACCCTAAGCACCTGCGGATTTGCCGAACACAAAATAGTGACGTATGTTCCCAAGGCTGGCCGAATCTCCGGATTGTCGGGACGACGTCCGACCAGGGGAGATTTACGGCGCCGGTGCGATTGACTCAGGGGCAACGCCTGTGCAAAAGCGAGTTCTAGTCGTCGAGGACAACCTTGCGCAGCGCGCCGTGGCCCGATCCAGCCTGCAACACGCCGGATTTGACGTTAGTGTCGAATCCAACGGCCGAGACGGCTGGCTGGCCCTGGAACAGCAGCCGATCGACGTGGTGATCTCAGACCAGCTCATGCCGGAGATGACGGGCTTCGAGCTCTTTCGGCGGATGCGGCAAGATCCGCGTTTCGCCGATCTGCCTCTCATTTTACTCACGGCGCAGGGGCTGGACTGCGATCGGCAGTGCCGCGAACTGCGAGTGGGCAAGCTGATACACAAGCCGTTCAGCCCGCGCGAGCTGGTGGCCGCCGTGGCCGATTGCTTGAAGCCGCTTGAGCTTTGCAAGCCCATTTGAGGCGTGCGAACGCCAGCCGCGCACCGCATCCATGCGGCGGTCGAAAACATACTAGTGGCCAACGCGGGCGGAATGGTCATTCCTGGACACGCGCGGCAACACGCTTCTTCTCTTCCAATTTCAAAGACGCCGAGTTGATGCAGAAGCGCAGCCCGGTCGGCCGCGGGCCATCGTCGAAGACGTGGCCCAGGTGCGCGTCGCAGCGGGCACACCGCACTTCGACGCGTTCCTCCGCTTTGCTGTAATCGGGCGCGGTCTTGATGCTCGCCTCGCGGATCGGGGCCCAGAAGCTCGGCCAGCCCGTGCCCGACTCGAATTTGGTGTCGCTGGCGAATAGCTTTGCGCCGCAACATACGCACCGATAGGTGCCATGTTTCTTCGAGCGGGCGTACTTGCCCGTAAAGGGCTTCTCGGTCTCCTTCTTCCGCGTTACCAGGTATTGCTGCGAAGTGAGCTGTTTCTTCCACTCGTCGTCGGTCTTGCGAACGGGCGTATCGTCGTCATCATCCGGGTATTCCGGCTTGCCGGCGGCAACGGATGATCTGGCGGACGGCGATTTCTTCGCGCGTTTGTCGGTGTCGCCGCGTTTCGTTGCTGGCATGGGGTCGTGATCCGCCAGTCCCGCCCCGTCGTCCCGTTCCGAACTGTCATCACGCGCCGCTTTTTCGACCTTGGGCCGCGAGCTCCTGGGCCGCGAGCTCCTAGTCGCGCTCGACGGTGCCGAATCGGCCTCGGCGTTGGCTAACTCCGACCGACTCTCGAGCATCATCAAGACGGCCAGCAAGGCCGTCAAACCCGCCTCGACACGCGCCCGCCTCGACATGGGACATCTCCCACACCCATTTCGTCATCTGAACCATCGCACGAGTCCATGATAACGTGGTTCGTACATTCGGTTCAAGTCGGGCGACTGGACCACAGGCGGGACGCCCGCACCCCAAGGCGGTTTTGGGATAGGCTCTTAAAGGTCCCCCATCGGCTGTTCCAGCCCCGGCTGGGTCCAGTCGTTCCAGATCCGCCAGAATTCGGGTAGTCGCTCGCCGTAGGTCTCCAGCGCCAGCTCGAAAATCTCACCCAACGTCATCTGCTCCATGCCTGCGAGCGAGTGGCCTGGATTGCGGCGGCAAAGCTCTTCGACTGCCGACATCAACGGCGTGCCCGCGGCTTCCTTGCGGTTGAATCGCTCGTCGTTGAGAGAAGGGTAATCAGCCATTGCCTCACCGTGGGCTGAGAATCCGGAACAGCCTCTT
>DATLQY010000298.1:0-4400 GCA_035534975.1 Pirellulales bacterium | reverse complement strand
GAGGAATTACCGTCCTTTTCGGCCTTCGCGCGCGACCTTTCGCCGCTGGGAGTCGGGCTATTGCACATCATGCCGCTCGATCCCGGCCAGGTGGTCGTCACGTTGCGCGACGTCAACGGCGACGCGCTCTCGCTACGGACGCAAATCGTCTGGTGCGAGTCGGCCGGCGAAGGATGGTACGTCAGCGGCGGCCGGTTCTTCGACGTCTACGACGGCCCCTGATCGATATCGCGGGTGGTGTGAAACCGGCATAGAGCAGACCCAGGATGTTGAGAATCCGGGCCATTCGAGGAACGTCGCCCTTCGCTGGAGCGAAAGTACGCCATTTCGCTCAAGTGAAAGGCGACAGACAGGGTTCGTCACGACATGATCCTGACGGCGCCCGTGCGTGGCTTGGTCAGGGCCGCTCGACGGGCCCTGCAATGGGCTGCTTGTCGGGCCGCTCGACGGCCTGCTTCTCGGGCTGCTCGACACTGGCGTGCTTCATGTTCGACGGTACCGCTTGGTCCACGACCGGCGGACAATGATTATGGTGGTGGCAATTGCCTTGCTTTTGCGCGATGCGATTCGAGAGGTAGGGATTGAAGCGGAAAGCGCCGTGGATCAGGTTGTTCGGCGGAAGGTAGACGCGGTTCCAATTGGCGCCCCAATAGACGCCTTTGGGAAAATAGGGGCAGCGTCGCACGAAGTGCGGACAGGGATAATAAAACCGGTTCGGGTACGGAACTCGGAATGGCTGTGGCGTCTGCATGTACGATAGCCCCGCCTTGTACGGTGCCGCCGGCAAGCCGGTGCCAGTCATCGTCCCGTAGTCGAACGGGTTTGATGCCGCGCCGGAAGGAGTGCCGGGCCTCACCTTTTCGTCGGGCACATCGTCGGCGTCGTCGCGGTTTTCCTTGGCGTTCGACGGGGGGACCAACTCAGTTTCCTCCGGCAACGGCGTCTCGACGATTGGCTGGCGCGTCCGCGCCGTGGCAAACCGTACGATGGCTCCCTCGCCGGCCAACGCCGCACACCCACAGCCAACAACGGCAATACACAAAACGGTGCGAAATGCCCTCATGCTGCTTCTCCTAGTCGCAGGCGTCCGGCGTACCCTGGACTTTCCGGACCGGCGGGACCACGCGGTGCGCCGTCAGGATGGAAAGCCTTAGGGTACGCGCGAGCGCTCCCGTGTGGACTACATGACCAATCGACGCGTTAGACCTTGGATATTTCATCAAAACGGAAGTACCGCCAACATTGACCTAGTATGTCCGAGAAACGCAATTGCCCCACTTTGCGCCATTTGTCACGGCACTGGTGAAGTAAGCCCCCACGTCTTGTGGTCGCCGCAGCTGCCGAAGGCAGGGGCCCGATAGAAGCGCGTGTGATAAAGGCCAGGCGTTGGCGGACAGCACAAGGGCGTCAGCCCGCCGTGCAGGTGTCCGCCGAAGCCTGGACTTGGCTTCAGGATTGGTGGAAGGCCGCGAGATCTGGGCCGCGCGGCCGCGCATGCCGAGCGCGGGTACGCGTTGCCGCGCGGACCGACGTTGACCGGCAGGGGCCGCCGCCACCGGTTGGTTCGACGTAGGAACCGAGTCGCCTCAACGCGACGTCCTTTGGTCGCTGGTGTCTCCGACTGCGCAGCAGGCGCCGGCCCACCATTGCCGCTGCCGAAGGCAGGGTCCCGATAAAAGCGCGTGTGATCAAGGCCAGGCGTTGGCGGACAGCACAAGGGCGTCAGCCCGCCGTGCAGGTGTCCGCCGAAGCCTGGACTTGGCTTCAGGATTGGTGGATCGGCTTTGTGGCGTCGATGCCGAGCGATGCAAGGCCGGAGATCACGAACGAAACGGCGCAGACGGCGAAACCGACGTTCCAATTCTGTCCTTGGCCCTCAGTGCGGTTGACCCATTCCAAGAGCGGCGGCGAGACCGCGGCGCCAAAATTGCCCCACATGTTGCCCCAGCCAAGGACCGAACCTACGTGCTTGCCGCCGACGTCCTGCACGTACGCCCAGGTGCCGGCCACGCCCAGATCGGTCGAAAAGGCGACGACGGAAAGTGCCGCCGCCGTTGCCAGGGGTGAATCGAGCCAAGGGAGAAGAACAAAGCCCGCCGCCGCCGTGAAGCGCGACAACACCAGTGGCAAACTCCGCCCCCAGCGCAGCCCGAGCGCGCGGGTCGCCGTATCGGTGACGTAACCTCCCAACAACATTCCCGCCATTCCGACGAACAGCACCAACGTCGTCATTTGCCCGCCCGCCTCGTCGGGCATGTGTTTGGCCTCCTTCAAGTAGCTGGGCAACCAGGTGACCAGAAAGACCCAACCGACGTTGGTGGTGAACTGTGAGACGCACATCAACCACATGCTCGCGCTGGTAATCAATGGTTTGAAAGGCAGCCCGGTACGAGCATGGGGCGCAGCGCCGGCGGCCGGACGACCCGTGGCGATCAGGCGGCGCTCGGCCTCGTTCGATCGCGGGTGCTGGTCAGGAGTCTCACGAAACACGAGCCAAAACAGGCCCGACACGACCACCCCGAGTAGCCCGTAAAGGAGCATCACCGGCTGCCAGTTTCCAAACGACAGCACCAACCCGGTCGTCAAGTAGGGCGCGATCGCTCCCCCCACGCGCCCGCCCCAAGCGACCACACTGCTGGCAAGGCCACGCGCCGACAGCGGCATCCAGCGGCTAAGCAGGGCGCCGCTGGTGGGATAGGCTCCGGCCTGCGCGGCGCCGGTGCTTAGGCGGAACGCGCACAACATGACGAACCCGGTCGCCCAACCCATCAGGGCGGTACACGCCGACCAGAGGGCGACATAAACCACCATCATCGACCGCGCGCCAAACCGGTCGCTGAGCCAGCCCGTCGGGACTTGCGCGATGGCGTAGGCCGCGTAAAACGATCCCAAACTCCAGGCAACCTTCTTCTCCGTGTCCAGGCCGAGCGATCGTTTGACGTCGTCGTACTTGAGGACCTCGGCAAGGCAATTGCGGTCGAGGTAAAGCAGCACGGCGGCAAGCGTGGTGACGAAGAGTACGCGATAGCGGACACCGGTCGGGGCCTCGTCCGGCGTGCTGCCCAGCCGGGTTTCTGCCGTCGTCGTCGGTTGCAAGGGATCGGCCATCGAGGCCTCGGCGGCCGAGCGTTTCGACCGTGGGAGGAAACAAAATTCGGCCGCGGCGGCTCACCAATCGACGGCGACCTTGACGACCGCCTTGACCAAGGGCCCCGTGCCGCCCAACGGCGCGTGGGCGTCGTGAGGAAAGAACACCGCAAACGACCCTGGCGGGACGGCGAACCAGCTTTCGGGCCGGTCGGAGTAGAAGGCAATGTCTTTCTCGGCCGAAAACGGAGTTTCCGGCGGCCCGCAATCGCCTGTCGGCTTCCAGCCGATTTCCTCGGCCCCCGAGAGCGTGAGTTGGATGTCAATGTATTTGCGGTGCGATTCGAGCTTCGCGCCGTCGCGGCCGCGTCCTTGTTCCCGGTTCATCACGACGAAAAGCCGCTCGCCATCGATCGGCTGCCGGCCGGAGGGCAAATGATCGAGTGGCCGCCCGAGAAATTCCAACGCCGCGGCAAAGCCGGCGTGTAGCGACAAGTAACGCCGAGCGTTGGCAAGACGGTCGAGGATCATGACATTGGCCGCGAGTTGGTAACACCCGGAGGATTGCCGCCGAGAATGGTCAGCCTACCGGATTGCGCCGCGCGTTGCAAGCGAGCGTGGTAGCGAGTGGGTGCGGGCAGCCAAGCGGTGACATAGCCATTGGCGTCAGGGCTGCTTCCGTTTCGGGGCGGTAACTATGAAGCGGTCTGATCGAGCCACCACTGACACTCGGGCATCGATGAATTCGGGCGGAACTGGGCAAAAAGTTCGATGTCCTTGAGTGCCTTCACGACTGTGGGCTGATCCGGGTGAGCGTTGTCAGCCCACGTTTTCAGGAGTTGTGGGGCTGAGAGCACCGTCAACCCGGCACTTTGCCCAATGCGGATCGCTTTCCGGTCGTCTGTGGCAATCAGCCAGCCACGGGACTCAGCCAAAGCCAAGCACATAGCCTCACCATCCGAGCGGAACAGCATGGCGTACTGAGTGAACAGGTCGAGTTCGATTTGAACATCGGGCTGGCTAACCGTGAGCACTCCCGCCGAAATCAGTTTAGTCAGATCGACCGGGACCGAAACGAATTTGCTCGCATCAACAGGGTCAGGCTGACGGACGAATTGCAATTCGCCTTGCACGGCGACCGGCAATTGCCAAGCGTGGCCATAGGTTCGCAAGATAGCTTCGGCGTGTCCTGACGCCAGAAGGTCGATGAGGCAACACGTATCAATGGTTGCAGAAGGCATTTCACGTCCTTGCGAAATTACGGGGCTTCCGTGAGAAGTGACTTGCGAAAATCCAAACGCACATCACGTTCT
>DATLQY010000297.1:0-18512 GCA_035534975.1 Pirellulales bacterium | reverse complement strand
GACCTGCTCCATGCCGACGCCACCAAGCATCATCGGCACCGCCTTCTGCTCGATCGTCAATTCGACCTTCCGCTCGTCGAGGTCGCCTGCGACCAGCATGACCCGCATTTTTGCGCGCGTCCGCTCGTGCCGCACGCTGCGCTCGTCGTTCTCGGAGTTGGGTTCGTCGTCATCATCATCATCATCATCATCATCATTCTTGTTGTCATCGCCGTCGCGACGCGCGGGGGGCGGCGCCAGGAGGTCCAAGAGCCGATCCTCGGCGCGGCGGCGGGCCTCGGCCTCGACCTTGGCACGCTCGCTCTCGCGCACCAGGCCGATCGCGTTCTCGACCAGCTCGCGGATCATGCTCTCGACATCGCGGCCATAGTAGCCCACCTCCGTGTACTTGGTGGCCTCGACCTTGATGAACGGCGCGCCGGTAAGCTTGGCCAGGCGGCGGGCGATCTCGGTCTTTCCCACGCCCGTCGGACCGATCATCAGGATGTTCTTGGGGGCGACCTCGGCCCGCATTTCCTCAGCCAGTTGTTGCCGCCGCCAACGGTTGCGAATGGCGATCGCAACCGATCGTTTGGCGTCCTGCTGGCCGACGATGTGCCGGTCGAGCTCGGCCACGATTTCGCGAGGCGTCAAGTCCCGCACGCCAGTTCCTCCACGATGATGTTGGCATTGGTGTAGATGTCGATACCCGCGGCGATCTCGAGCGAATGCCGCACGATTTCGGCCGCGGTGAGCGTCGAATGAGCCAGTAAGGCCCGCGCGGCGGCCACCGCGTAATTTCCGCCCGAGCCGAGCCCCAGAACGCCGTCGGTGGGCTGAATCACGTCGCCGTTACCCGTGACCAGCAGCGTGTGTTTGCCGTCGACGACGGCCAGCAGGGCTTCGAGCCGCCGCAAAAGCCGGTCGGTGCGCCAGTCCTTGGCCAACTCGGTGGCGGCCCGAGGCACGTTGCTGGGGTAATCCTTGAGCTTGGCCTCGAACCGTTCCAAGAGCGCGAAGGCGTCGGCGCTGGAGCCGGCGAAGCCGGTGATCACCTTGCCGTCGAGCAGCCGGCGGATCTTGTTGGCGTCGCCCTTCATGATCGACGTGCCAAGCGTCACCTGGCCGTCGCCGCCGATCGCGACGACTCCCTTGTGACGGACGGTCAGGATCGTGGTCGAGCGGGTTTTCATCGGGCTCAAGGGCGATGGATCACATGGGTAGTTCGGTCCGTCGCCATTCTGGCCGAAAACGGCGACGGATGAAAGGGCCAAAGGATTGCGGATCGCGGATTGCGGATTTCGGATTGGCGGCTCGCTCGAAGGCTAAGCCATCCAGGTGCCTCGGAGCGATCGACGACGCTCGCTATAATCCACCAGCCGAGAAACGCCCCACTTTTTCCCGCACCAAAGGCGCCTCCCTGGATTCCACCCTCGCCACGTTCCACGTTCCCGCGCTCGACTGCCCCGAGGAACTGCTCTTGATCGAGAAGGGCCTGGGGCGGCTGCATGGCATCGCCGATTTGACACCCAATTACCTGAATCGCCGTCTGCGGGTCGAGTTCGATCCGGCGCAGGTCGACGTGGACCAAATTGCCGGCCGATTGCGGGAGATTGGCTTTCCCGGTGAGTTGGTTTCAACAACCGGCTCCGGCGGCACTGCTTCTGAACCGCGTGCCACGGCCGATCGAGCTGCGCCCGCCGCCGGCGCCGTAGCTGGTCGCAGCCACGGCGGCGCCATTCGCCGTATCCGCGCCACCACGCAGGTCGGCGGGCTGCTCCTGGTGGCCGCGGCGGTCGTTCGTTTCACGATGGGCCATGCTTCGGCCGCCTCCGACGCAATGGCCATCGTCGCCACGCTTGTCGCCGGCGTGTCGGTCGCCCGTGCCGCCTGGCGGGCCGTGAAACTGCGAGCGCTTGATATGAATGCGCTGATGACACTGGCCGCCGGCGGAGCGCTGGCGACCGGCGATTATTTCGAGGCCGCGACGGCAATGTTCCTGTTCGGCGTCTCGCTCTGGCTGGAAGGCGCCAGCCTCGACCACACGCGCCGGGCCGTTCGCTCGCTGGTGGAAATGGTCCCACTGCTGGCCCACCAGATCGAAACCGGAAGTGTCCGCGATGTGCCGGCGGCCAATTTGCGGCCGGGCGACCGCCTGCTCGTCAAGCCCGGCGAGCGCATCCCCTGCGATGGCACGGTCCAGCGCGGCGAGTCGAGCGTCAACCAGGCGCCGATCACCGGCGAAAGCCTCCCCTGCGACAAGCAACCGGGCGATGCAGTCTATGCGGGCACACTCAACGGCGAAGGCTCGCTCGAAGTGAAGGCCGATCGGACCGCCGACGAAAGTACCTTGGCACACGTCGCGCGCCTCGTCGAACAGGCCCAACAGTCGCGCTCACCCACCGAGCGATTCGTCGATCGTTTCGCCCGGCGCTATACGCCCGCCGTGATCGCCCTGGCGTTGACGGTCGCCGCGCTGCCGCCTTTGCTGGCAACTTGGGGCGTTGCCTGGACGTTGACCCACCAGTCCGACGAGTGGCTGCACCGCGGGCTGGTGCTCTTGGTGATCGCCTGTCCGTGCGCGTTGGTCATCTCGACGCCTGTCACGATCGTTTGCGGGCTGCACGCGGCGGCGCGGCGCGGAATACTGATCAAAGGAGGACAGTTCCTGGAGCAGGCGGGCCGAATCGATTGCATTGCCTTCGACAAGACGGGCACGCTCACCACCGGCCGTCCCGAAGTGGTCGACGTCGTACCCGTCGCCGGCCGGACCGAACTCGACGTTCTCGGCGCGGCCGCCGCCCTGGAAAGCCATAGCGAGCACCCGTTGGCCCAGGCGATCGTCGCGGCCGCCCGCCAACGTGGATTAACCTGGGACGAGCCTACCGGCTTCGCGGCCGTCCGCGGTTTCGGCGTCGAGGGGGAATTGAATGGCGCGACCTGGCACGTCGGCAGTCCGCGGTTCTTCATCGACCGCCGGTTGGCCGATGGCGATGCGGTGCGGACTTTCGTCCGTGACGCGACGGCGGCCACCCCCGCGACGGTGGCTCTGGTTGGCAGCTCGGGAGTCCTGGTCGGCGCCTTGTTATTGGCCGACCCAGCGCGCGCCGATGCCGCCGCGGCAATCGCCGAATTACGACGGCTGGGGGTGCGGCGCATCGTATTGTTGACGGGAGACGCGGAGGCGGTCGCCGCCAACCTGTCGAAGGCGGTAGGGATCGACGATTGGCGAGCCGACTTGTTGCCGGAAGACAAGGTCAGCCAAGTACGACGGCTGGCGACGGAACACCCGCGCTTGGCGATGGTCGGCGACGGCGTGAACGACGCTCCGGCGATGGCCGCCGCCTCGATGGGGATTTCATTGGGCACACGCGCCAGCGACGCGGCGCTGGAAACTGCCGATGTCGCAGTCCTTTCGCCGCACGTCGGCCGTCTGGTCGACCTGGTTCGTCTGGGCCGGCGCACGCGCCGCCTGCTGGCCCAGAACATCGGCCTTGCATTGACCCTCAAGCTCGGCGTACTGGTGCTGGCGGTCCTGGGTCCCGCCGAACTGGCCCGGCTCTGGCTCGCCGTCGCCGCCGACGTGGGCGCCAGCTTGCTGGTCATCGGCAATGGGATGCGGTTGCTGCGGAGGGCGTAGATTGCAACGTCCTACCGTGTTCTCCGTGACGTTTGAACGCGAGCCGACGACGGGGAGATGCCTGATCGCCGTCGTGGCCTCGGAGCGGGCGCTGGCGGCCTCCCGGGCAACCATGCCAAGCTATGACGTGGTCCCGATCCGACAAACCGGCACGCAGGGAACGCCAGTCCCACGCCTGATGCAGAATCGGAACGATCGGCGGCATGTTCGAAGTTCCCCGATTCGGATTGACAATGGTGCGGAAAAAACGGGCCCGATCGCTCTATTCCGGTATCCAGATCCAAAGGAATAGGCTCACGAAAAGGCGCCAGGGAATTACTCGTTAATTTCCGACACTATCACCGATCGCGTACAGCCACTCTTGCCGCTTTTCACCATCTCGTCTCGCGACGCGCAGGTAGATCCGGTCGCCGCAAACGACGGGAGTCGCATAGACGTCGTCACCTAGTTGGTTCTCGGCGATCAACTGGAATTTCGCGGGGCTGGCCTTGAAAATGAACGTGCGCCCCTCTTGATTGGTCGCGAAGACCTGGTCACCCACCAGCACCAACGACGCGTTGAACGTGCCGCCGAGCCGCGATTTCCAAGCTTCGTTACCCGTGGCGGCTTCCCAACACATGGCGATACCGCCATCCGTGACGGTGTAGAGGTGTCCCTTGCTCACCAACATCGAGGGGACGTAGGTCTGCACGTCGTTCTGCCAGACCATCTTGCCCGATCCGTCGGCCAGGACGGCCAACGTGAGCTTCTTCGGGTAGCCGCCGCTGGCGAAAACCAGCTTGCCGTCGCTGACGACCGAGCCGACGCACTCGGTGGTCGAGCCTTCGATCTCCCAGAGCTTTTCGCCGCTCGCAGGATCGAGGCTCGTCATGCGGTCGCAGCCGGCCAGCAGCAATTGGTCGCGGCCGTTTACCCGCAGGATGGCGGGCGATGTGTAGTTCGGCTGCTTGGGCCGATCGTAGCTCCACACGATCGTACCGTCGCGGCGGTCGAGCGCCGCCACGACGCCGCCCGCCTTACTGTCGGCCGAGACGATCACCAGCGACTCGTAGACCGCCGGCGACGAGCCGAACCCCTGGTGCGTGGCGAACTCGCAGACCCTGGTCTGCCAGAGCTTATCGCCGTCGAGACCAACGGCCGTGGTGACCATGTTTCCGTTATCCAGGAAGTTGGCGAAGACGCGCTCGCCGTCACAGGCGATCGTGGCCGAGGCCTGGGAGCTCTTCGCGTGGCCACGCTGTTCGAAGCCGCCGGTGTGAACGTCGAGATTCCAGAGCTCGCGACCGGTCTCGCGGTCGTAACACAATACCGACCGCGTTTCGCGCGCTTTGTCAGCCGTCGCCAGAAAGATCCGGTCGCCGACGATGGTGGGCGACGAGTGGCCGCGGCCCGGCACCGCGGCCTTCCAGACGATATTTTCCGTATCGCTCCAGCGAAGCGGGGGCTTTTGCCCCGCGTCGGCCACGCCGTCGCGAGTGCGACCGCGCCACCAGGGCCAATCGGTCGCTTTGACGGCCAGAAGATGGGCGTCGCGTTCGGCGGCCAGTGCACCGGCGACCGGGCCGAGGAGTTGCCAGGCGGCAACCAAAACAAAAGAGGCGGCAATGAGCAGGGGAATGCGTTGGTTCATTAGGTTGATTCCTTGTGGGTCCCACCAATTAGGGATGGAGATTCTAACTAACATCCGTCAGGATCGAAGGAGGGAAGA
Source organism: Pirellulales bacterium (assembly GCA_035534975.1). Classification (GTDB taxonomy): domain Bacteria; phylum Planctomycetota; class Planctomycetia; order Pirellulales; family JAICIG01; genus DATKSN01. The sequence goes on along the minus strand of DATLQY010000297.1, from coordinate 13,185 downwards.
TTGCCGAAAGCTGCCGTCGAGGATGACCTCGCAGGCTGGCAGCGCCTTTTGGATTTCAGCCACGCCCTTTGCGGTCACTCGTGTATTGTCGAGAAACAAGTGCTTTAGATTCGCAGATTCGTGTAAGTGCTGCAATCCCGCGTCGGTCACGCGTGTGTCGTGAAGGTCGAGGCAATCCAACTTCGAAAGGCCGCGAAGATGAACGAGGCCCGCGTCCGGCACTCCGGTCTCACCCAGGTTCAGCCTGTGGAGGGCTGGTTTTCTGCATCGCGTCGAGATCCCAAAGCGTGATATTGCCGCCGTCCAGTGTGGCGAGCAACTTAGCATCGCGTGAAAGAGCGAATGTCTCCGACGGCGTGAGGGCCCTAAGGAGAAACTCATGCCGTGTCGTGGCGGGCGAATTCGAAATGCGATTGTCCGAAACATAGGACTTCATTTTCACGTGGGAATCGCAGCCGTTATACATGCTTGCCGCCAAGTACTTGCCGTCGGGTGAGAAAACCACCGTTTCCACGACATGAAACGGTTTGCCCGAGCCGCCTAAGTCCGAAAGCGACGTGTAGAGTGCCAAGAGGATCGACGCCAAAGCCACAGCCATCAGAAGTTGAGCGAGCGTGAATCGCCGAGGCATTTTCGTGAGGAGGAGCATGCGACCGGTGTCGTCAAGAAATCATCTTGCATCCGTTCATTTCCCGGTGGGCGTCGGCAATGGGGCGACACGAAGCTGTTGCCTCGTGCGTTATACGTGGTATTGCCACGCCATCCGTGGGCATTGACGTAACCTTCGGCCAATTGACGTCCACAGGCGGAAAGCGGCGGCACACGGAGTGTGCCTGCTACTATGGGCTCTGGAGCCAATTCGTCTCATTTCTTGCTACAGGATACCATCCCGGCGGCGCGAAGGGGAGTGCGTCTGTTCGGCGGCAGGTCGGCGGTTAAAATGCAGGGGATGCTTTGGCCCTCGTTCCCGCCGGGGATGCTTTGGCCCTCGTTCCCGCCGACGACGCAAAGGAGTAGAATACAAGCGATGAGCCATTGGTCTTGGTTTCCTGACAGGGTCTTTGTGTTTTTCACCGCGGCGTGTCTGACGGGGTGCGGAAAAGAAGGAGCTTCGCCGATGACGATCCGACTCACGAGCGGCGCCTTCGAAGCCGGCGCCCCGATCCCAACGAAGTTTACCGAAGACGGCGACGACGTCTCGCCGCCATTGAATTGGGACAACCTTCCGCCAGGCACGAAGGAGTTGGCGCTGGTTTGCGACGACCCCGACGCCCCTTCGAAAGAGCCCTGGGTCCACTGGGTGCTTTACAAGATTCCCGCCGACGTCCGCGAGTTGGCCGAAGGCGTCGCGACGAGCGAGCGGCTCGAATCGCCCCCGGGCGCCTTGCAGGGACTCAATTCGTGGCCCTCCGGCCGCACGGTTGGTTATCGCGGGCCGGCGCCGCCGAGCGGCACACATCATTATCACTTTCGATTGTACGCGTTGGACGCCCCACTCACGTTGGACGCGAAGGCGACCAAAACGGCCCTGCTCAAAGCGATGAAGGGGCATGTGCTCGCCGAGGGCGAGTTGGTGGGAACCTACAAGCGGTAGACGCCGACTACTGCTTGTCGCCGTCGTGATGGGGCAATCGCCGCAGTCACATCGGCTTCTCGGCCGGCGAGAATGAGACATTCACGGTGGGTGGGACATAGCCGATGCCCCGGTCGCTATCTGCCGGGGCATCGCTGACGCTCTGCCGCCAGCCATCACGTCCTCGGTGTCCTCAGTGCTCTCTGTGGCTAAACTTGCGTCGCAGCTCGCGCCGCGCGGCGGTCCGCGTAGATCTCGATCAGGTTGGTCGCCGGCCCGATGACGAACAAGGCGTGGTACAACGAATGGATGTCCTTGAACGCCAGCCTGCAAAACGTCTCCATCGCCGCGACGAGTACCGCCACAAGCACTTGCCGGCGCCAGGTGCGCGTCGTCGTCTTGGGGTCGGTGATCATGAAGAAGATGTAAAGCTGAAACATCGGGCTGGTGATCGGCGCGATTTCCGTCTGCCAGGCGTGGCCGGTCATGTAGCTCCGCAGGAAGGCCAGCGGGATGAACGCCGCAGTGAAGGCCAGCGGGATATGAAAGCGGCCCAGCCGGTACATGATCAGCCCGCCCAAAAGCCAGATGATCACCACCGCCCAGCCGTTGTTGCCGGCCTGCACACTGAGGCTAGCCACGTGCGCCGGCGCCAAGAGGAGCAACATCGTCACGCCGAAATTGCTCGGGTTCCAAAGGTGCCGGTTGCCGATGCGCAGCACGTATTTCGACGCGATCGAGATCAGCCCGCACAGCACGAACGGCCAGAGCTGCGATGACTTGATCAGGATGCCGACGCTGATACCTGAGACATAGGCGCTTGCCAGGTGCGGCCACTTGCCCCAGAAGAAACGGCCGAGCACGATTTCGGCGAACATGGTGACGACGATCGCCACGAAGGTCGGCGAGTATTCCAACACAACTCCACCCGTCGCCGCCACCAGCCAAGGCGGTGCGGGGTGGTTCTCCAGGATGTTGAACGCCGCGTCGCCGACCGCCAGGATCGTCGTGACCAGAAGCGGGGCGTGGAACCGCGGGTCGCGCAACACGACCCTACGCCAAACGGCCACCAGCACGGCCAGAAGCAAGACCACGCTGACGATCCGCGGCGTGGCCGCATCGAGCGTAACGCCGGTGGCACGCGAATACCAGCCGCCGACGGAACGGCCCAGCGGTTCCCTGACCCAATAGTAGCCGCCCACGAGCAGGGCCGTCGCGGCCGAGCGCAGGGTAAAGCCGAGCCAGCCTTCTTGATCGGAGGCGCGTGGACACGGGTTCGAGACGGCGGGCGAATTGGAGCTCATGGCGAGGGCACCTCGGAATCGGCCTCCTCGACATGATGCACGACGCCGGGCTCGCAGTCCACCAGCGTCCGCGTCCGGCCCGAGGGCCACTTGATGGTTGCCCGTTCGATCACGGCGTTCTCCCCCAGGCCGAAGTGCAGGCGAAACATGCTTTGCGAGGCATACCCGTCGCCGGCCGAAACGACTTGCACTTGCTCCCGGATTGGGCCATCCGGCCCTTGTCGCCATGACAGCAACACCTCGGCGCCGACGGCGCCGCGGTTGCTCCAAGTTGCCTCGCTACCCGGCCTGGCACCGCCTACCAGCTCGAATTGCACCCAGTCGCGGCCCGGCAGCACCGTGTTGCGGTAGAGCAAGAGCGGGCCTTTCTGGTTGGCCACCACGACGTCCAGCACGCCGCGATTGAACAAATCGCCCAGTGCCACGGCGCGGCCGTCGTAAACGTCGGCGGCACCGACGGCGACGGCGACATCGATGAAATCGCCCCCCTTGTTCAACCAGACGCATTTGGGCTGGTAACCGGCCAGACTTTGGTCGCCGATCGGCGGCCAATACACGGCGTCGCCGATCAGGCCCTTGAGGCCGCCGGCGATCTTGCCGTAGTCGTACCAGTAGCTTTTCGCCTGGTTCGCCGAGACGTAGCCGTTGGTCAGGTACAGGTCGAGCCGGCCGTCGTTGTTCAGGTCGCCGAACTTCGCCCCCCAGCTCCAGCCGCCGCGCTCGATGTTCAGAGCGCCGGCCTGGTTGAGATAACGGGGTACGCCGCCGGCGGTTTCGCCCGCCGGCACCCAGAGATTGTTTCCCTGGACCAGGTTGGCGGGTTCAGTGATGTTCGAGACGTACAGCGCCAACTTTCCCTCGTTGAGCACGTCGCCAAAGCTGACGCTCATGCCGCTCTTTGGCGCGACGCCGATTCCTGTCTCGTAGCCCACTTCCTCGAAGCGCTCGCCGCCCCGATTGGCGTAGAACTCCGAAACGCCGTAATCGTTGGCCAGCACGAGGTCGGGAAAACCCGTGCCGCACAGGTCGGCCGCCGCCACGCCCAGAGTCCAGCGGGTGCTTGTGATGCCCATTTTTTCAGTGACGTCCTCGAAAGCGCCGTCGCCCAGGTTGCGCAGCAGGTACTTGCGACCGCCGTTTTTGGCGTACTCGAATGACTCGGGCATCATCCGCGTGCTGTCGAGCGTCCAGAGATTAACGTCGTCGGCCCAATATCCTGCAATGAACAGATCGAGCCTGCCGTCGCGGTCGTAGTCGAGCCAGCACGCGGCGTTGGCATTGGTCTGTTCCGGAAGCCCTGCGCGGTCGGTCACACGCTCGAAGTTCTTCCCCTCGTGGTTTCGGAACATTTCGGGCCGGCCCCACTTGTAGACGAACAGATCGGGATCGCCGTCGTTGTCGTAGTCGGCCCAGATGGACCCCATACAGGCGCCGGTGCCGGGCAGGTTGACGTCAGCCACACCAACCTCGCGGGCGACGTCCTCGAACGTACCGTCGTGGCGGTTGCGGTACAATCCGTTCGCTCCCCCCTCGTTGCTGGTGACGACATACATATCGAGCCAGCCGTCGCCGTCGAAGTCGACAATCGCCGCGGCGGCGCCCATCGGGTTGACCAAGGGCATGATGTGCACCAACTTAGCATCGAGCGTCGCCGCCTCATGGCGGAACTCGATCCCACAATCGCGTGCCGTCTCGTTCAAGCGGAATCCATAGCGCCGTAATACTTCGGCGTCGTCGAGTGCCGCGGGCGCCCGCGACTCTGCTTGTCCGCTGACGCGTCGCCAGACATCGGCCAGCCTGCCCGTGGAACCCCGTATCGCCGCCACGCCGAGCAATCCGACGAACACGACGGCGATGGTCGCCTGTTTGAGCGATCGGCTCATGGCTTGCTCCCGGCCCCGTTGATTGGGGTGCTGTCGTTTAGGATACTGCCTCGTAGAGACCCATTGGGTTCGGCCGTCTCGCGTGGGGGAGCGTGGAAGCCCCTTAGCCCGCGCTCGAACGCATGGGTGGTGACGTAGCGTGTGTGGAATACCTCCCAGTCACGCGGATGGCGGCGATAAACCGGGTCGTCCTCGAGACGGCCCGGCGGCGCGGTGTTTCCGGCGGCGTGCGGCGCGTCGTAGCTCGTCAGATCGTGGGCGGGCAGCGGCAGTACGGTCTTGCCGAAGCGCGTGTTGTAGTCGCCGTCCTTGACCCAGCCATCGGAGACCCAGACGAAATCGCGCCGCCAACCGTCCGGCGGACCCGCCGGGACGGCGTACCGCAGTACGATTTCGTCGCCGCCGCACAGAATCGCGTAACGATCGTCGATCTCTCGCAGAAGTTCGCCGACGTCACCGTAACGAGTGTGGAAGCCAATCAGGTCGCGCCAAAATTGGCCGCAAAATGCGAGCTGGTCGTAGTCGGGCAATTCCGGCGAGCTGGAATTCTCTTGCGTCATCGCCACGATTCCGCGAAAACGCAAGTCGGCACGATCGGCCAGTAGACGCTGCTCGGCCATTGGGGCGTCGTCCCGGCCGCGGGCGTACTGCAAAGCGTCCCAATAGATCTCCATGTTCGTGCGGAGTCGAAAATGGCGCGCGACCCCAAGACCATCGAGCTCGTCGAGGCGGACCATGATCGTCTTGTTCTTGCCGGCCGGAAACCCGAGCTTGTCGCGAGCCACCTTCCAGCCGCCGTGACCATCGGGCACTTCCAGCACCAGCCCGCGCGGCGCGTCGTGCTTTCCTTGCTCCAGAGCGTAGTTGATCGAGCTGTCGGTCGGATGGACCCAGCCACGGGCCAAGAGCCACAACGGCCCGTCACCCACGACCGCGTCGTCACCCAGGTCGACTTCGACCCAATGGTCCTGTGTCACTCCCTGGTAAACGCCGCGCCCGCAGCGGTCGAGGTACACGCCGTCGACCGACCGCACGTCGTCGGTCGCATCGCGGCCCTCGTGGTCCCAGGCGCGGGCCACGCTTCGCGGCGGCCCGGTCAGGCGCATCGTCGGTTCCGTAGGCTCCAGGAAGAACCGCTCGTCGACGAACAGTTCCGTGTCGGCCGGGTGATCGACGGCGACCAGTGCAAGTTGGTCGAAAAAGTGCGTCTCCCAAAGGTTCGCGTTGACGCGTAGTTCGTAGGTCCCGTCACGCGCGACGAGCCGCTCGCCGGGGATTTTGACCCAATCGGTCGTTTGTAGCAGGCCGCCCTTGTCGGCGGCATTGATGTACATGCCCAGCGGCGTGCTCCACATGAAGTCGGTGACGAAGGCGAAGCGGGTACCGTCCCAGGCGAACAGGAACGGGCATGAGCCTTTGAGACGTTGAACCGCCACGACGGCCTTGTCGATGGGAGTGTTGAATTCGACCTGAAACGTGCCGTTGGGCCACACGATGCGAACGACATCGGCGCGTGACCGCTCGCCCAGTCCGAAATGGACCACCGGGGCCGCGATCAACTGCTTGACGACGTGCGTGCCCGTTCGGAGCTCGATCTCACCGCCGACACCGAACGAGTTGATGCGGTTGTCGCCCTTGACGTCCCCCGTGGCGGCCTGGGGACGGACCGTCTGCCAATGGTAATCCCCGCGGCCGGCGTTTCGCAGCCGCAATGCGCGGCCACTGTCGTCGAGTCCGACAAGGTCAAGCCGCCCTAGGCCGTCGAGGTCGGCCGTGGCGGCAACGCGCGGCGGCAGCTTGGCCGCGAGAGGCTCGAACTTGCCGCCGCCTCGCCCCAGCCAGATCGCACTGTGGTCCGGTCCCGAGACCAGCAAGTCGAGCGCGCCGTTGTTGTCGAGATCGGCGGCAGACAACAGTTTGATCTCGATGGCCTTGGCACGGCCGCTTTCCAGCACGTCCGAGCGTGCCAATTCGACGGTGTTCCAACTCGATCGCTTTTCGGCATCGGAAATGCAAACCAGCGCCCCATCGTTGCGAAGCGCGACCAGGTCGAGCACGCAGTCGTCGTTGGCGTCGGTCGCGGTGATCGCCAGGAAATCATCGTTGGGAGGGGCCGACGGCCACGGGATGAACGCGGCCGAGCGATCATTGGCAAAGACATGCAGCTTGCCGCTCGCGTCGAGCAGCGCCGCGTCGGGTGTTCCGTCGTGGTCAAAATCGGCCCAGGCAAAGGACCGTGGGCCGTGTACCTCGACGAAGATCGGCTGGGGCGTCCACTCCCCGTCGAAGTTGTTGCGCAGGAACAGCGGCGGCCCGTCGGCCGCGGCAACCACGATGTCGAGATCGCCGTCGAGGTCGACGTCGGCGGCCAGCGTGGCCCTGTAATCGCCCCGGAGCACGTCTTCTGGCAATCCGGTCGCGGTCGTAACGTCGGCGAAGCCGCCTTTTTCTTCCTGCTGGAGGAATTGTAAACCGTCAGGGCCCACCAGCAGCAGATCGGTCCGCTGGTCGTTGTTCCAATCGAGCGGAACCAATGCGGAAGGCGCGGCTGTCAAACCAGCGATCGGCAATTCATCACCGGCACGGCGGACCTCGTGGGCATCGGCCACGAACAGCGCGGGCCCCCCCTCGCTCGTGAGCCAAACAGGCAGGACGACGCTCCAGTGACCCTCAGGTACACCGGGTGCTGGCTCGGGCGTAAAGCTCAGTAGGGTGTCGGGCAAGGCGGGCGCGGATCGCACGGGAGCTAGTCGCAGCGGCGATTGCAGCGAGCGACCCTCCGAGTCGCTGAGTTTACTGACCTCGCCGGCCTGTTTTGCGTATCCGGGCTCTGCTTTCAGCACGTTGTCGAGAAGAAAAAGCGATTTTACGGCGTCCGGACCAAGGGGACCGGCCAGCAACTCGTCGAGACTCGCCAGTTGTTCTCGGGCCTGCTTGGACCAGTTGGGCGACATTCGCTTGAGGCGCTCGAAAGTATCGCGAGCAGCGGCCACGTCGGAGCGGCGAACCGCGACGCGGAGCCGTTCGTTCAGCACGCGCAGGTTCTCCGGCCGGATCGCCAGAATCTGCTCCATCAGCCGCTGGTATTCCGCATCATTTCCTTCCTGTTGTTCCTGGGCGACGATCTGGGCCAGCATAAAAAGGGCTTCGATGTCTTGCGGATCGCGCTCGACGGACCGGCGGAGATACACCACCGACTCGCCGAACCGGCCACTACGTTTCAGGTGCAGGCCGACCAGCTTAAGTACGTCAGCCTCATCGGGAGCCAGGCGATGCGCCTGCTCGATGTCGTGGGCCGCTTCGGGCAACCGGCCCGTCCGAAGATAGAGCAGGCCCCGGTCCGCCCAAGCAGCAGGCTCCTTCGGAACGAGTTCGATGGCCCGTGTCAGGTTTTCCTCGGCCACTTGCGGCACACCGGCGTCCAACGCCGCGACGCCCACCTGAAAGGCCTCGACATACTGCTCGTAGAGCGCCGAGCCGGGGACCGGTAAACCGGCGCGATCCCACACCAGGTAGCCGGCGACCGCCAGGGCTACGGCGGCCAAAAGAACGGCCGTGACGACAAGGCGTGGTGATCGGCCTGGTGGCGAAGATGACGACATTATTTCCGCTTCCCGCTGTTTCCGTGACGAAGTTGGGGAGTTAGACTAGATTAGGTATCATCCATTGGATTACATTCTATGTTGTCTAGCTTCCCGCGTCGAGAATCGTAGCGTGTTCCCAAACTGGTTTCCACATAGTTTCGCTCGCCGAGCGCAGCCAACCGTCGCGTTGGCCGCGATGGGACTCGTGTGGCTGATGCCGGGCGACGCCGGCGCTTCCTGTGGCGACTACGTCCATGTCGCCGGGCGGCAAAGCGACGGTCAGCCACATCAGACGCAGCCAGTGGTTGACGAGGGCGCGGAACCCGGGCCATTCCAGTCCGGAAGCCCGTGCCGCGGTCCGAATTGTTCCCAATCGCCTCGGCCGGTCCCTCCGCCCCCAACCACGCCTACTCGCTCGACGCAGGAGCCTTTCGCCCTGGCATTCACCGTTCCCATTGCGGCCCTTCTCCAAGACGGCGCGTCGATCGACGAGCTCGCCGTGGGGGGCGGCATCCAGCGCTCGTCGCCCCCTGATCCCCCGCCTCGGATTCCACTTCGATAGAAACGTGGGGCAGGTTTCCAAACCTGCCGTAGCGTGCCAGGTTGAAAACCTGGCCCACGGCAAGTCCATGGCGTGGCGGAATTCGTAAGAATTCCGGGCGGTTTGCCGCAGTTCGGGACTCTCACGAGTTTAGTATGTTACCGAGCAGGCCCATGGCGTAACGGAATTCGTGAGAATTCCGAACTGTGTGGTGAAATTCCCGATCGTTCGATCACCAGGAGGTCGTTGAGATGAAATCGTCATATTCGAAAGCCCGGCGTCTAGCGGTTTTGCTCGTGCCCATGCCGCTGTTGGTTTCCGTGTTGCTCGCGTTGGGTTGCGGCAAGGGACCGGACGCCCAGGCCCCCGTTGACGGGGCCAATGTCAAGAACAAGACCAAGCTGAAGGTGGCCTACCTCGGCATCACCTGCGAGGCCCCGATCTTCGTCGCTTACGAGCAGGGGTTCTTCGACGAAGAGGGGCTCGACGTCGAACTGGTCAAGACCGACTGGGACGGCCTGCGCGAGGGCCTTGGCCTGGGCCGGTTCGACGCGAACCACACGTTGATCATGTACCTCCTCAAGCCGATCGAGCAGGGGCTGGACGTCAAGATCACCGGCGGCATCCACACCGGCTGCCTCCGCGTTCAGGCCGGCGTCAAGACCGACATCAAGTCCGTTGAGGACCTCAAGGGCAAGACGATCGGCGTTCCCACCCATCTTGGCAGTCCCCCCTACCTGTTCGCCAGCCGGGTGCTGGCGGCGCACGGCATCGATCCACGCCCCGAAAGCAACGAAGTCAATTGGGAAGCGTTCCCTCCCGACGTTCTGGGCAAGGCGCTCGAAGACGGCCGGATCGACGCGATTGCCACGTCCGACCCGATCGGCACGATCCTGCTCGGGCAGAAAATCGTGCGCAACATCGCCGACCAGGCCGTAGACGCGCCCTATTGCGACGAGTATTGCTGCGCCGCGGTCGTCAGCGGCAAACTGGCCAAGGAAAACCCGAAGGCGGCCGCGAAGGTCACGCGCGCGCTGCTCAAAGCCGCGAAGTGGGTTGACGCGAACCCCATCGCGGCGGGCAATCTTTCGGTGGAAATGAAGTACCTCGCATCGTCCGCCGAAATCAACGTTCAGGCGCTTTCCAAGCTCAAGTACATTCCCGGTGTGTCCGAGTGCCGCAAGAGCATCGATCAAGCGGCGGATGAAATGTTGAAATGCGGCCTGCTGAAACCAAGCACCGACCCAGTCGCGCTGGCCAAGCGGGCTTGGCTCGACCTGGATGGTGTGACTGACGAATGGGTCGAACACTTGACGGCTGCCAAAGTCGATCGTGTTGCGCCGACGTTGCTGGCACCCGATGCGTTCGCCGCGCTGTTCGACGGCAAGATGGGGTGCTGTTCCTGTTGTTGTCTCAATGAATGACCCAAGCGATCGGGTCGAACAGGAGTCTGGACTCGTGTCGTTGAAAGACCTCGAATCCCCGCCGATCATCACCGATCGACGTGAAAGCCGGCCCGCGCTCGATCTCGCGGCGCGGCGCGGCGGCCAGGCAATGGCGGCCGCGCTGTCGCCCGCGGTCGCGGCGCTCGCCGCGCTATCGCTTCACCAATTCCTGCCCGATCGGCAGGTCTTGCCAATGACCTGGGCCGATTCGCTTTCGGCCTGGCTGCACCCGTACCCGGTACTGTTGGCAACCCTCTTGGCGACGTCGCTGATCGCGGCGGCCGCGCAAGGCGCATGGCCGCGATTGCGTCCCTGGGGCCGCCACCACGCGCCACTTTTGGCCGGCGCCATGGTCACGCTCGGGCTCTGGGACGTGACGACCGTCAAATTCGATTGGCTGCCGCTTCCCTACTTTCCGGGTCCCGACATGGTCCTGGCGGGCATGATCGACGACCGCTCGATCCTGTTCGACAGCACCTATCGTTCGTTGAAGTTGTTACTCAGCGGGTACGCAGTCGGTGTGGCGGCGGGGCTGGTCAGCGGCGTGCTCATGGGATGGTTCCGACGCGTCCGCTACTGGGGCATGCCGGTGATGAAAGTGGTGGGGCCGATCCCCGCGACCGCTTTTGTGCCTTTGGCGATGGTGCTGTTCGCTGATTCGTTTCTGGCCGGGACCGCCCTGATCGCCTTGGCGGTCTGGTTTCCGGTCACGATGCTGACGACCTCGGGGATCGCCAACGTGCCGGTCGCGTATTTCGACGTCGCGCGGACCCTGGGCGCCGGGCGAGTGTTCTTAATCTTTCGCGTCGCGGTGCCGGCCTCGCTGCCGAACGTCTTCATCGGGCTATTCATGGGACTTGGCGCCTCGTTCCTGACGCTGATCGTGGCCGAAACCGTGGGAGTCAAGTCCGGCTTGGGATGGTACCTCAAATGGCAACAAGGATACGCCGAGTACGCCAAGGTCTACGCGGCTTTGATCATCATGGCCGTCTTCTTTTCCAGTCTGATGACGCTCTTGTTCAAGGCCCGCGACTGGGTGCTGGTATGGCAGAAGGGGACCATCCGGTGGTGAGCGACGTGGCCACTTCCGCTGACGGTGAAGCGTCGTCGTTGCTGGCGCGCGACGTTGGCAAGCGCTTTCTCGCGGCCGACGGCGCGGCGGTACAGGCCCTCGACGGCTTGTCGTTGGCGATCACGGCGGGGGAATTGGTGTCGCTGATCGGACCCAGCGGCTGCGGCAAGTCGACGCTTTTGCGCCTGATCGCCGGTCTCGACGCCCCCACGTCGGGTGAGCTGCGGATCGGCAAGGAGCCGATCGCCGGGCCCGGAGCCGAGCGCGGGCTGATGTTTCAGGACCCCAATTTGTTCCCCTGGCTGAGCGTGCGCCGCAACATCGAAGCCAGCCTGGCCGCGCGGGGCACGCTCCGCGCTCGCCGCGGGGAAGTAGACGAATTGATCAAGCTCGTCGGACTCGAAGCGTTCGCCGAGGTTTATCCGCACCAGCTTTCCGGCGGCATGGCCCAGCGCGCGGCGCTGGCCCGCGCGCTGGTAAACCACCCCAAAGTCCTGCTGCTCGACGAGCCACTCGGAGCGCTCGACCAGTTCACGAGAATGCGGATGCAGGACGAAGTGTTGCGGCTCTGGCAGGCGCGCGGCACGACCATGGTGCTGGTCACGCACGATATCGACGAGGCGATCTACATGAGCGACCGAATCGCGCTGTTGACCGCGCGGCCGGGCCGCGTCGAGCGCGTCATCACGGTCGCCGACCCGCGGCCCCGCCAGCGCAATAGTCCCGTCTTCCTCGAGCTGAGGGCTGAGATCCTGGAACGGCTGCATTTTGCGGGAAGCGCCGAAGCAGGGAGCGCTCGCGCGGAAACCGACATGAGCACCGCGGATGGAAGCCCCACCAGCCACCGCATTTCTCCTGACAAAATGTCTCATCGTCGGCCGCGTCAGGTATGAAAAGAGAAGAGGGTAGGGGGTCCAGGGTGGAGGGGCCTCGTCCCCCGGTCGCCAGCACGATGCTGGCGAAACCGTCGCATGGATGCCTGCCTACCGATCGACCTCGATCCGCCCTAACGGCTTCACGCCCACCGCGAAGCGGTTTAGTCCAATGCCTATCGCCGAACGCCTATCGCTATCGCCTAGCGCCTATTTCCGCAACTCATTTTCGCCCGAAATTGGTCCAAAACTCTCCAAAATCGTTCGATTCACCGAGTTTTCAGCAAGAACCGCTTGTCCAACTCGCCGGCGCTACCTCGAAAACGCCGGGAAATACGCATGCCCGCCGATCCTGGCAGTTGGTTTGTTGCTAACATGACCTTGCTAAAAAGGCAAAAATGCGCACCAATTGCGCCGTGTGGGGGGGCATGGCATGGGAGTAGTTAGTGGTTGCGCTCGGCCGGTCCCCGACGCCGATGTGCCAGCCGCGCTGGGCAACGTGCGTCCGAGCAGTCCTGAGCGGCGCGCATCGAGCCGAGGTTTTCTGCCGTTGACGCTCGACGAATACCTGGAACTGCTCGATTGGACCGGGCGTCAAGTTCGCGGCGAAAAGCGCGGGGCAATTCCGGCCGCCCTTTTGCCGATCTTGGAACGATTGCGGATCAACGCCGAAGCTTGGGTCGATACGATCGAACAAACCGGCAGAAAGCTTCGCCGCGCCATCGGCCGCGCGTACAACATGGCCGCCTTTGCCGGCGTGCGGGGCAAGTGCTGGTTCCAAGGCGTATCGGCCAGTCGAATGGCCTTTGGCTGACGCGACGTATCACGTTGTCGTCTCTGAATGAATGCCCTCTGAGCCGTCGGCCAGTGGCTCCGCGCGAGGAAGACGCTTCGGCGCGCGATTGCAGAAC
>DATLQY010000296.1:0-6635 GCA_035534975.1 Pirellulales bacterium | reverse complement strand
TCGCCGGGGCAGCTTCTCTGACGCGAGTAGCCCACGACAGCGCCGAGATCGCACGCTCGATCGTTTCAATCCCCGCATCGCCGGGGCAGCTTCTCTGACGCAATATGGGGACTTCCTGGTGACCTACGAACCACTGCGTTTCAATCCCCGCATCGCCGGGGCAGCTTCTCTGACAGCTCTCTCCTAAAGCCCGACAGCCAACTCAGTTGCAGACGGTATTCTGCCAACCCCAGCCTACCGTCGTCAACCACCTTGTGGACCGTTTGAAGGAACTGTATGTAAGGGGGCCGTGCGTATAGAGTTAGAAAATCCGCCAACCCGCGCCTTAGAGCCACTGCGGAGCGCCCCTTCCCAATGGTGGTAACGCGCGGGCATGCCCGCGCTCGAGGGCACACCGAATCGACGTTAGTAGACTTCGTCGGCATCGTCGCGATCCACGAAGGTGCTGGTGCCCATGAGCTCGGTCGCCTCGCGGCAACGCGCGCAAAAGTGGTAGATTCGCACCGTGTCTTCATTCGGGTCGATCTCGTCCAGGATCGTCGCGCGCAGCGCCACGACCCGTTGGTCGTCGAGCGGCCCCTCGAACACGCTCTTCTGCACGCGCCGCAGGTGCTCGCGCAGCCGACGCATCAGCCGCCCGCGCCGACGGTCGCAAACCACATCGTAACAGACGACAAGGTACATGGGGAGGAGGACGGTAGGTAGAAGGGGACAGGTTACAGGGGACAGCTAATAGGGGACACGTCGCGGGGGACAGGTTACGGTGGCTTCCTGCTGTTACCTATAACCTGTGACCTGTAACCTTCGCTGGTTACTCGGGCACGAAGGGAGCGTATTCGGCGTCGCGGCCCTCGACGACCCGCGCCAGGTGATAGGCCTGCTGCCTGAGGATCTCGCGAAGCTCGAAGGCGCCCTGCTGAGGCGCATAATACATCCGCTCGCGCATCCGGCGGAAGAGCTCGGCCAGGAAAATCCTGCGGCCGGTCTCGGCAAGGTACACGCCCGGAGCGCCACTCGCCTCGCCGGCGCCCACGGCGGGCGGCGGCCCGCCGGAGGCGATATCCGAGGGGCCCGGCGGCGGCGCGGCGAGGTGCTCGTCGAAGCCGTCTTCGGTGGCGCTCGAATCGTCCGCTTCCGCCATCCGCGGGACCAACAGGGGGTCGGCGCCGGGGCACTCGCGCGGCAGGTCGGCTCGCCTTTCTTCGGCGGCGACCGAATCGAGGGCCCAATCGTCGGGCAGGTCGCCGGCGAGGATGTCTTCGACCGAGGCGGCGCCGCGGCGTTCGAAATCGCCGGCGCCCAGTTGCCGGCGGTTGATCACCCGCAATACGAGGCCGTCAATGAGCGGCCGGAACTCCTCGATCAGGTCGAGCGTGAGCGACGAGCGGCCAAACAGCGGCTGGTGGAAAAAGCCCAGGGCGGGGTCGAGTCCGCAGCGCCCCACCTCGCTTTCGGCCAGCGAGCCGAGCACGGCGTAGCCGAACGAAAGGCAAGCGTTCACCGGGTCGCGCGGCGGCCGGCGATTGCGGTGGACGAACGTGAAGTCGGGCGCGCGCAGCAGCTTGCCGAACTGGCTGAAGTAGAGGGCGGCCGCCTGTCCCTCGAAGCCCCGCAGGCTGTCGAGCGAAGTCTCGCGCTGGGCCTGGTACACGAGCAGGCGCATCTGCCCGAGCACGACCGCCAGCGCGTCATCGGCCAGCCGCCGCTGGGCGCGCAGCAAGAGCGCGCGCTGGTGGCGGATCTTGGCCAGCACGATATTGCGCGCGACGCTCAGGCAAAAAGCCGGGTCGGTCGTCGCCCGGTACTGCGCCAGCCGCAACGGCACGTTGCGCGAGGCGCGCGTGGCGAGCCGCGCGCGGAAGCGGCCGTCGAGCGTGAGCCAGACCAGGTCGACGCCGCGGCGCGCCAGAAGCGCCACGGCGCCCGACGTGAGCTCGACGCGGCCGAACAGCAGTACCTGCTCGATTTCGCCGATTTTCACCTGCCGCAACGTGGCCTTCCCCCGCGAGAGCACCAGCAGGTTGCCCTCGGCGTGGACTTGCGCGCCTTGTTCGGTGACGGCCAGGTTGTGCATGGGCGGAAGGGGACAGGTTACAGGTTACAGGTTACAGGGTACAGGTTACAGGTAACAGGTAACAGTCGGCGGTGGGCAACTCACTCCTCACCTCTCACCTCCGGATCGGCCACCCAGCTCAATTGCTCGACGCCGTCGTGCTCCTCGACACGGTAACGCCCGCCAGGGCAGGCCAACTCGCGGCCCGGCAGCGCCGCGATGGCCGCGACCAACGCACTACGCAACTCCGACCATTCGCGATCGATCTCGGCGCGCCGCCGCTCGAGTACGCCGAAGCGCTGCGCCAAAGCCACCAGGTCGGCGGAAGGCTCGGGCCGCGGCGGCAAGGGATCGCCTCGCAAGGTGAGCAGGTGCAGTACGGGCGTGGGGTAACGATCGGAGGCGAACTCGAAGGGGCAGTTGCACGGCACGCGCCGCGTGACCTGCGGGATTTTCTTGCGGATCGACGGGCACGAGACCGGGTTTCCCTTGAGCCGGTCCTTCATGAGCTTCTCGGGCCCGACGTCGACGCACTTGGTGAGCAGGTAGTTCACGGCCTGCGGGCCGCCCGCCACGTGCCCCAAGGAGTGGATCAGCACGAGCTGTTCCTCGTGGGTCAGCCGCCGGTGCTCGTCGACGGTTCGCTTGAGCTCGCCCAACACGGGGCACTCGGCCAGCAGGTGCCGCACGCGCGGGTCCGATTCGAAATCGGCCTCGGTCCAAACGGCCGCGCGGGCGGGGGGTGCCGGCGCCGCGACGGGTTTGGGGGCGGTTTCGGCGAGCTCGGACTGTCCTTCCCAAGGGGGCGTCGCACCGCTTGACGCCGCGTCGGCGGCCGCCGCGCCGCCCGGGGCCAACGTCTTGAGCCGCTCGACGGCGGCGTACAGCGCCGTCCGCGCAAGCCGCTCGACGCCGCGCAGCGCGGCGAACTGGTCGGCCAAGGGCCGCGACTTCGCGTCCAGGAACAGGCTGCGTTTACCGGTCCGACGGTGGATGCCCAAGGGCAGCTTGATCAGGTTGCCCAGTCCTTTGCCTTTCAGGCTTCCTTGCTTCGGGAAGAACTCGATGTGCAGTCCCCGCGGCAACTGGGGCGATTGCCAGGCCACGAGCATTCGGCCCAATAAGTGGACCACTTCCGCGGCGGCCGGTTCGGCCAGGAAGACCCAGAAGTGCCGCCCCTTGTAGCCCGAGTTCTCGAACAAGGGCGCGAAGCCCAATTCCCCCAGCACGGCCGCCAGCCGGGGGCCCTCGACGGCCAGCGTGTCGCGCAGCGTCTGCGCGAAAACCGTATCGCCGCGGGCGCGCTGCAAGGCCGCTTTGTCAATGTCCAAATCCAACGCGAAGAAGGTCACGGTGCCGTCGAGCCGGACGGGGTAGACGCCGAGCGTGAACTGGCCGTTGAAGTGCTGCTTGATCACGCTGGGCGTGAGCGGCTCGTGGATCGGGGTGTAGCCGGTTTCGCCGCCGGGCTTGGACCATTGGCGCGCATGAACGTCCTCGCGGCCGGCGAACAGCGTATGCATGCGGATCGCGTCGGCCTCGCCGGGCGCGAAGCGCGGCTCGGCGAGTTCGACGGCGGCCGTTTCCGCGGGCCGAGCCTGGCCCGCTTCCGCGCCGTCGCGGCGCGCGGCGGGGGCGCGAGCAGGCAGCCACCTTCGCCGCCAGGCCTCGGCGGTGGCTTTCGGCAGGCCGTGCGGCTCGGCGCGCGCGATGGCGTCGCGCACGCGGGGAAGGGCGCCTTCGTCGGCGAGGAGCTCGAGGTAC
The DNA here is from genome assembly GCA_035534975.1 of Pirellulales bacterium. Taxonomy (GTDB): domain Bacteria; phylum Planctomycetota; class Planctomycetia; order Pirellulales; family JAICIG01; genus DATKSN01. The sequence continues at coordinate 2,818 of DATLQY010000296.1, read as the reverse complement.
GGCTCGAGCCATTGGGCGCGGGCCGGCTCGCGGTCGAGCAGGCGCTCGAGTAGCTTCAGGGCGCGTTCGGCGTCACCCCGTTCGCGGTAGTGTTGGGCCAGGTGCAGCGTGCCGGTTGGGTCGTCGCGGTCGTCGCGCAAGGCGAGCTGAAACTCGGTGAAGGCCAGCGAGATCAGCCCGGCCTGCTCGCAGAGCAGGCCCCATTCGGTGTGCAACCCCTTTTCGCCACGCCGCGCGACGACGGCGGTCTCGATTTCGCGCTTGGCGTCGGCGTCGCCCGCGGCGACGCGAGTTTGCAGTGATTGGAAGTGGTCAGTGGACATGACGGCGGAGGCTTTCGGGTAACGAAATGTTGGACTAATCATCGGGACCACAGTTATAATGCGCGTGTGGGCCGCCCGGATCAAGCGAAGCTGAAGGAGTGGCTGTGTGCGAACGAGTTTTTTCGATAGGGAGAAATTGACGACATGCCCGTGCTGTATCACGGCACCAGTCGCGCGATGGCGACCGCGATGGCTGCGACGCCCGTCCTGGGCACCATTGACGTGACGCGAGGGCGAGGTGAGTTTGGCCGCGGCTTCTATACGCAGGCTTCCAGCGGCAATGCCGCTCGGCGTGGGCAAACTCTCTACGGCAACAGCAGCGCGGTCCTGATCCTGATCATCGACGATCACGCATTCAATGCTTTGAACTTCAGGCGGCTGACGTTGAACATGGCGCAGATGCTGAACGCCCAATTGAAGGCAAACAAGACGCGGCATACTTTCAGAACTCCGCACGATGTCATGGTTGGCCCGCTGGTGTACCAACCGAGGATCGAGCAGCAGAAATTCCAAACTGCAAAGGTGCAGACCTTGTTGAATGGGCTCCTGACTCAGCGGGTGGTAAAGTGAAAAGAGAACGGAGAATCGTCAATGGCTTTCCTACATAGTCTTGTGAAAACGCAGGGAAACAGGACGAGGGGCTGGTGTGCTCCGGCTGAACTTGGCGAGACGGCACCGCACTACGTTAGTTTTGTGATTCCGGTGGATGAAAAGGGTTGCTTTTTCCCCAAATACAGTTGCGAAACGATCACGACGATCGAAAGAACCAAGAGGATCGACTCACACGACTTAGTCCAGCACGGCAAAGAATCGTTCGTACTGCGACTCGACGAGCGAGAAGTGTGGTTTGCCATCCGGCCCGTCCCGAGGGACGACCGGCGCTTACCTTACGTCGGCAAGTTGAAACACGCGGATTTTCGATATTCATTCGCGGAAATCGAGCCGGCGGATCCGGACAAACTGGACAGGCTCTACGAAGACGAGGATACATTCATCATCGGCTGTGAACCTTTCGCGCATTACGCGGGCATCAAGAAGCCGGGCCACATTGGGAGGATGAAGGATGAAGGATGAAGGAGTCAGGAGAGGGGATAGGTTACAGGGGACAGGTTACAGTCGGCGGTGGCAACTGCCGTCGAACCCTTGACTTGAGTTGTACGCGCGAATGAGTCCCCGAACCCTGAACCCCGAACCCCGAACCCTGAACCCTTTGCACCGGGCCATCGCTAAGGCTCTGACCCAGCCACCCACACTCACCCCTCACCCATCACCCCTCACCACTTCCATCTGCCCCAGCCCCATGACGGTGCCTTTGCCGAGGTGCAGCCAGGCGGCGGCGGCCAGGAGCGGGGCCAGCTCGCCCGGCCCTTCGGGCAAGTCGAGCCTGCCCGCCACGCCGCGCAGGTCGAGCTCGGCCGACTGCCGCGACGAATAGCGGTGCAAATCGAGCCGCTTGCCCGCCCAGGGGCGCTGCGGCGTCGCATGCGCAGTCTCGATCCAGCGCGGCGTTCGGGCCTGCCATTCGCCTCGCCGTTCGCATGGCAGGAACGCGCCGATGCGGCGGCAGGCGGCGACGACCAGATCGGCGAGCGTCGGTTCGTCGATCAGCCGGCCCTGCCGCCGCAACCGCAGGGGCGCCGGAAAGACGAGCGAGCACGCGGCGTGCGGGTTTGCCGCCGGCCAGGCCGCCTCGGCGAGGGTCCAGGCGTGGCCCGTAGCCGGACTCGCACGAGTTCGGGCGGTAGCGGAATTCGTGAGAATTTCGAGCGGAGCCGGACTCGCAAGAGTTCGGGCGTGGCCGTCTTCGGCCGTCTTCGGAATTCTTACGAATTCCGCTACGTGATTTGCGAATTCCGCGACGGGGCGCAGTTGGCCCGCCGGGCCGAGGGCCACGACGGCACGGATGGTCAAGGGGCGGCGCCTGGGGCCCAGACCCCGTTGCGCCGTGAGTTCCCAGGCACGGCGGAGAGTGACCTCGTGCTCCAGTGCGGCGCCGAACAGAAACCAATCGACGGCGGGGGCGAAGCGCGGGTCGGGCGGCGCCGGGCGAAACAGGTAGCCCGGCGGTGTGGCCTCGGCATCGGGCGGATCGAAGACCGCGTGGTACGCCTCGCGGTCCAAATCGTGGAGCGCCGCGCCCCAGGCGCCGCGCAGCATCGGCACGGTGGCTTCGACGCCCGGCGTTTCGAGCAGCAGGCGAAAGGGGAGAATGGAGATTTCGCCGAGGAAGTCGCGAAGATCGACGGTGTGGGACGTGGGGGCGATCATGAGGCAATTGTGGGACGATTGGGGGATCAAGTCAACGTATCGCTTTTGGCCCCAAAGGGGCGCGATTCCACAGCCTAGGGCGCAGCCCTCGTTGTTCTACACATCTTTGGCAGGGTCCGGATGCCGGTTTGCCCCGTTCACGGGGCTTCCGCGCAGCGGTATTCGGCCCGGCGTTTACGCCGGGTTCGCAAACCGCCCCACTTGACTTTCTTCCAGCCCCGTTCACG
>DATLQY010000295.1:0-5100 GCA_035534975.1 Pirellulales bacterium | reverse complement strand
GCGCGCAAAAAAACTCCCGGAAAGAACGGGTCCCAGGGGGGCAAAGGACCTCGTCCGTTTCCGGGAGCGATTGGACGTGATGTGCGAAACCGGCCGCCGGCATCCGTGCCAACGTTGCCAAGTTTCGTGGTCCGCAGAAAGGCTTGCGCCTTTCCGGGTGCGGACCCAACCACGTGGTTCTCCTTCGAACGTCACCAGTGCCTCGCCTTCCTGCTTGGCACTCGTGAGGCGGGGAGAATAGGCGAATCGTTTTTTCGGGTCAAGGCCGGTTTCCAGGGGATTCCATGAGCAATTTTCCAGGGACCTGGGACCGGCTGACCCTCGGCGGCCATCCTTGCGACGTCTACGAGCCGCCGCGACGCAACGAACATGGATACGTCGTCGTCTACTTGCACGGCGTCCGCCTGGTCGGCCTGCGCGAAAACGCGGTCTACCGCGGCGAGTTCGCGCGGCACGGCTTGCCGGTCGTCGCCCCGGTGACGGGCCGCAGTTGGTGGACCGACAAGATCTGCCCCGAGTTCGATCCGAACGTCACGGCCGAACGGCACGTGCTCGACCGTGTGTTGCCGTTCGTCTCCGAACGCTGGGGCGCGGCGCCTCCGCGCGTGGCGCTGTTGGGCACGAGCATGGGCGGCCAGGGGGCGTTGCGACTGGCGCTTAGGCACCCGAACACGTTTCCGGTCGCCGCGGCGATCGCGCCGGCGATCGACTTCCACCAACGGTTCTACGACGATGACGAAGAGACGCTGCCGCAAATGTACCCCGACGCCGAATCGGCCCGGCAAGACACCGCTATCCTGCACGTCCATCCCTTGAACTGGCCGCGGAACCTTTATTTCGCCTCCGATCCGGCCGACGCGCGTTGGCACGACAGCGCCCAGAAACTGCGAATGAAGCTCTCGGCACTGGGCATCCCGCACGAGTGCGATCTCGAGACGACCGGCGGCGGGCACAGTTGGGAGTACTACGACCGCGTCGGTCCCCTGGCGATCGAATTCATCGTGCGCAGGCTGGAGCACGAGCGGCTCCGGGTGCTGTAGCCCTTGGCGGAATCAGTAAGAGTTTATTCCATCTCTTCGTTCTCGTCGGCCGTCAGCTCCAGGTTTTCCTCGCCGGCCGGTTCCAATCCCATTTGCACCAGGCGGCGGTGGACCCGCGTCCGCGTCATCCCCAGCAGCCTTGCGGCCTTGGCTTTGTTCCTTTTTGAGCGCTCGAAGGCCCGCTTGATCAGCTCCTGCTCGACCGAGGCGAGAAACTGGTCCAGCACGATCGTTTCTTCCGGTTTGCGGGGGTAGGCCGCCGCGTCGGCGGCCAACTCCAGCCGCGGCGGCAAATCGCGCGGGCGGATCTCGGGCGTTTCGGCTCGCGCGTGCGACTCGCGTACCACCGCTTCCAACTCGTCGACGTCGCCGGGCCACTCGTAGGCCGCCAGGCGGTCCAACGCGACCGACGAAAAACCACTCACCTGTTTCGTACCCAGGGCGTTGGCCTGTTCCAGAAAGCCCTGGGCCACAAGGGGCAAGTCCGCGGGCCGAGTATTCAACGGCGGCAAATCGATCACGATCGTACTCAGCCGGCAAGCCAGGTCGTGGCGAAAGTCGTCGCGCGCCGCCAGTGGCCCGCGTGCGGTCGCGATGATTCGAAACGGCAAGTCGGCCGGCGCGAGCAGCCGGGCCAGCTCGACCTGGGCCGCCGGGGGCAGTTCGTCGGCGTCGTCGAGGAGCAAGCTGGCGGGTCGCGGAGGCGCGGGCATTTTTGGCTTCAATAGCGCACGAACGGTGGCCCCGAGCAATTCGACGTCCAACAATGCGCACGCCAAGGGCACGAACGGACCGCAGGCCGCCGCGCCTGACGCATAGTGAACCGCGCGCGCGACGTGCTGCCGCCCGCCGCCCCGCGGACCCACCACCAACACGCTCGCCGCGCCGACCGACGCCGCCTGGACCTGCGCGCGCACACGGCGCATCGCGGGGCTTTCTCCCAGCAGCCGGTCGACATGGAAGAGCAGCGCAAACTGGCGGCGAAAACGCTGGATGCGCGTGTGCAGCTCAGCCGCCGGGGCGTCGTCGTGCGCCGTTTTCACCGCGGACGCCGGCAGCACGAACGCCATCGCGCCGACCGCACTGCCCTGATCGGCGCCCAAAGGGACAAAATCCACACGCCGCTCGGCGCTCGCATGATCGCCCGACGGCAATACGACGTTGGCCGTGATCCGCCGGCCATGAAACACCTCCGGCGGCGGACAGAGCGCGGCGGCCACGGCCACGGCACCGGTCGCCTCGGGGCTGGAATGGTAGCGGCATTCCCGCCCCAGCAACTCCTCGGCCGCGCAGCCGGTCCATTCGCGGCATGCCCGGTTGCAGTAGACGATCCGCCGCTCGTCGTCGAGCACATAGACCGGCTCGGTCAAGGAGTCGAGCAGTTTGGCCAGTTCGTTCACGCTGGCTCGTGGAGAAGGCATGACAAGGATTCCGAAGGACGTGAACGAAACGCGAACAAGGCGACTAAGCTGGTCGCTTCATGGCGACAACGACCAAACCGTACTCGATTCCCTCTAGATCGCGAAGTGAGTGCTCGATGCGTTCGAGTTGACCAATCTTGCTCGTCCAGCGGCCATTTTCCAACTGACGTGCCGCGTGAGTGGGAAAACTCGCTGCATTGGCGAACAGGGCCACTTTTTCGTAGCCGGGTTCCGGTTCCGCGTGGTCGCATACGGTGTAGCCCAACGTGCCGAAGGCGGCTTGTACCGCCTCGAGCGTCTCCTCCCGCGGCGCATCGGTCGGCCAGTGAACCTTCCGCAGGTCTCCGACCGGCCACCACCAATCGTCCGTCGCCCCGGCCGCCCAAGCGATGCAATTATAGACCGGATCGGGCGGGCCCGTGATCTTGTACTCGCTGCCGCGAAGTCCGGGGAAGATATCGTCAATCCGCCTTACCATCGGTAGCCTTGCTCGCGCCCCCAGCGGAGCCAGGCCTCACTCATCTTAGCGATCTTCCCTCCGTCCCCGGGCGGCACGGGGTCAGCCCCGGTGATCTCGGGGAGCGCCCAGACCCAGAGCCTCGGCCGCTCGTCCAACTCGCGCAGCATCAAGGGTACGACCGCTTCCCCCATTCCAACAATCTCGCGAAAGGCTGGGTGGTTGACGATTGCCGTAAACGAAGAGAGATGGCCGACTTCCGCCATCCACGTGGCCTCCAACCTCTGGAAGCGTTCTTCGACCGACTCCGCCGGCTGCCGGGCGGGCACCTGATTGAGCGGGATGGAAGCCATGAATTTGCCTTCAACAGGTTCTGTGCGATTTCTTGCGAAACCAGTGTTTCGTCCCTTATTATACTCCAATTCACGTTGTGGGCGCTACCCGCCATTTATCAGTCATCGCCCGATTCGGTGTTTTCTTGCGCCAGCCATCCGTGGAATCCGTGTCGTTTTTCTAGCCTCGAACGGTTGTGGCACGGGCCTTCAAGCGAGAATCTCCCTCACCACCCGGCCATGCACGTCGGTCAACCGGAAATCGCGGCCGGCGTGGCGGTAGGTCAGCCGGGTGTGGTCGAGCCCGAGCAAGTGCAACAGTGTGGCGTGCAGGTCGTGGAAGTGGACCTTGTTCTCGACGGCGAAGTAGCCGTAGTCGTCGGTGGCGCCCAGCCTGAAGCCCGACTTCACGCCACCTCCGGCCAGCCAGATCGTAAACCCGTGCGGGTTGTGGTCGCGGCCGTCGTCCCCCTGGGCGGTCGGCGTGCGGCCGAACTCGCCGGCCCACAGCACCAGCGTATCCTCCAGCAGCCCGCGGGCCTTGAGATCCTGGATCAACCCGGCGATCGGCCGATCGACCTCCAGGGCGTTCTTGGCGTGGTCGTTCTTGAGGTTGCCGTGCTGATCCCACTTGTAACTGTGCGTGACCTGCACGAACCGCACTCCGCGCTCGGCGAACCGCCTGGCCATCAGGCATTGGCGGCCGAAGTTGCGTGTCGTGGGGTCGTCGAGCCCATAGAGCTTGTGCGTCGCCCCCGTTTCGCCGCTGATGTCTTGCAGATGGGGCGCCGTCGCCTGCATGCGGAAGGCCAATTCGAACGATTCGATACGCCCTTCCAGCGCCTGGTCGGGACCGGCGCGGTCGAGTTGCTCCTGGTTGATCGTTCGCAGCAAGTCGAGTTCGGCCCGCTGCACTTCGCCGGGTGTCTCACGGTTGTCGATGAAGGGAATCCGGGCCTGGTCCGACGCGACGCTGGCGTTGCCCAAGGGCGTGCCCTGGTAAACCGCCGGCAGAAACGCGGAGCTCCAGTTGTTCACGCCGCCGTGCGTGAGCGTGGGGCAAATCGTGACATAGCCGGGCAAGTCCTGGTTTTCCGTGCCCAGCCCGTATGTGATCCACGAGCCCATGCTCGGCCGCACGAACGTGTCGCTGCCCGTGTGCAGCTCCAAAAGCGCCCCGCCGTGGCGCGAGTTCGATCCGTGCATGGAATGGATGAAGCAGAGATCGTCGGCCACGTTGGCCACGTGGGGAAACAGCTCGCTGACCCACACGCCGGACTGCCCGAATTGTCTGAACGAAAAAGGGCTTTTCAACAGGTTGCCGGTGGGGGCCGAGACGACTCGCGGCTTGGCGAACGGCAACGGTTTGCCGTGGTCGCGTTCCAGGAGTGGTTTGTAATCGAACGTATCGACCTGCGACGGTCCGCCGTGCATGAACAGGAAAATCAGCCGCTTGGCCTTGGCCGCGAAGTGCCCTGGGCGGTGAGCGAGGGGGGAGGAAATCGCCGATTGCGGATTGCGGATTGCGGATGGGTCGTCGGCGGCCGTCTCGTCGGCGAGCATGGCCGCCAGGGCGAGTCCGCCGAAGCCGGCGGCCGAAACGCGGAGCAGCTCGCGGCGGGTGTAGACGGGCGTGAAGCGGTTGCAGGGACAGGTCATGCGGATGGTCGCCCTCAAATAAACGGTGCTCTATTTGAAAATCGAATCCTTTTCCGTAATAACCATCCCTGGCTCCTGCTCGATAGCGCGGATCAATCCGGATACTTCCTGCTTCTTGCATGTATCTTCCCGCCAAAGAGCTCGCAAGATCCTCGGCAAGTCCAGGTATGGGACACGGTTCTGGCGGCAGA
>DATLQY010000294.1:0-3381 GCA_035534975.1 Pirellulales bacterium | reverse complement strand
CCTCGGATCGTGCTGCCGGATTCGGTGCTTCGCGAGTTCTCTTTCGAGCAGTTGGAAATGATCCTTCTGCACGAGCTGGCTCACGTGCGACGTCACGACATGTTGATCCGCGAGTCGATTTTCGTTTTGCGCATCGTGCATTGGTTCAATCCCGCCGCGTGGTGGGCGTTCCATCGGATGGAGGTGGAACGAGAAATCGCGTGTGACGAATTGGTGCTCGACGTGACCGGCGCGGACCGCCGCCAATCGTACGGGTTAACGCTGCTGAACGTCGCGCAACGCGACTCGGCGCCGGTTCTGAGTCCAGGATTGCTGGGGGCATCCGACAAATCCACAAGGCTTCAAAGGAGGCTGGCCATGATTCGCGACTACCGCGCTCGATCCTGGAAAATGACGTTGTTGGGGGTGGTGGTGATCGTCGTCACGTCCGCCGTGGGACTGACGAACCCTCCCGCCGTAAACACCACGGAGGCGACGCAAACAACGGAGGCGCCGCAGACAACAGAGACACCAGATGGCACGGTTGACGAGGAGGCGCCGGAAGCACAGTCCGACGAGCCGGCGGACGGATCGTCGAATCCCGCGTCCAAGACGTCGTTCGAGGTCAAGGGGCGCTGCCTCGATGACGAGGGTAATCCGCTCAAGGAAGCGGAGGTCGTATTGTTCCTGTTTGACAGTTACGGAGCTCCGCCGACTCAGACGTGGCGACGGCAAACGGGCGCCAGCGGTGAATACCGCTTCGGCGATCTGAAGCCCCTCTCCGAGGTCGAGGGGAGGTCGCAAAGCTTCTGCGTTGCCGGCAGAAAGCCGAAATACGCGTCGAGCGCGCGGATGATCTTCGTCAGCGAAAAGCGGACCGACTTCGACCTGACCCTCGCAAGCAACTCCGGAACTCTCTCGGGACGGGTGACGAATGAACGCGAAGAGCCGCTCGCGAGAGCCGATGTCTTCCTGCCTACGGCCGGTGTCCCTCTTCCTGGCTTCATGAATGCCGTGACCGACAAGGACGGTCGCTTCGCAATTCCCGACCTCAAGTGCTGGAACGCCAAAGACACCGAGACCTTCGATCCCAAGACGGGATTTGGCACCGTGGTGTCGCAGTGCTACATCTACGTGAAGCATGCTGACTATCCCCTGACACGCGGCGGCTATTCCGGCATTCCCCAGGAAGTGGACGTGCAATTGAAGCCTGGCATGATCATTGAAGGGCGAGTCGTTGACATCGTCACGGGACGACTCGCCGCAGGTGCCGTCGTGTCCGCGCAAGGAAACAAAGAACACGGCTGGGCGCAAGTGACTGCGGATGAGAACGGGGAGTACCGACTCGTTCTGAATGCCGATCAGTACAACATCTGGGCACAGACGAATGACCGCACGTCCGTCGCGCTCAATTCATTCACCGGCCCAACCGGGAAAACCACCCGGGCGCCGGATCTGGAATTGATTTCCGGAGGAATCATCGCCGGCAAGGTCGTCGAAAAGACGACGGGGAAGCCCTTGAGCAAGCTCCCCAACGGTCAGCACCTATCCATCGGGCACCACGGCCCGGCGTTTCCGAAAAGCGGCGCCGCGGTTGGTGTAGCGGCGGTTGCGGGCGACGGCAGCTATCGGCTCCGCGTGGCGCCGGGGGCCAATTATCCCTACTTGATGCACCTTGTCGACGCCGAACGAACGCCACGCAATGCGACAGCCCTGGAGCCGATCATCGTCCGCGAAGGTGAAACCGTCACCCTCGACTTTCACGTGGGGGCGATCGCCGAAGACCTCTCCCAAGCACGGCCCCAACCCCGAACCGTTGCGAAAGGGAAGCCTCGCGGTATCGCTGCCGCGATAACACCTCGCGAGGACAGCCCGGCTGCTCGGCACGGCCGAAGGTCGCAACCTCGCGATACCGCTGCCGCGACAACAGCTCGCGAGGCGGACTCCAAACCTGAAGTAGACCAGCCGATTCCGAGGCGACGAGACACCGTCGTCGGCAAGTTGCTGGACCAACTCGACGAGTTGCGTCCCAATGGCGGCCAGGACGAATGGGCGCAGGTCCTGCGCGATCTCATCGAAATCGGACCCGAGGCGGTCCCGGAACTGATCGACGAGATGGATGCGACGAACGACGAGTACATGTTGCGGTGCCTCGGTTTCGTGGTGCGCGGGATCGGCGACGAACGCGTCATTCCGGCACTCATCCGCGCTCTACCCAAAACGTGCGAAGCAGGCAAGAGCGACATGGGATACATCGCCAAGGATCCGGAACTGCTGAGCTTCATGCAAAAACATGAGATGTCTCACCTCAACACTGCACTCAGAAACACGCACTATTCCATTGGCCGCCCGGTGAACGAATTACGGGTCGCGTTGCAGAAACTCTCCGGTACCAAGCACGGAGAAGACGAAATCGTCCACGTCATTCTGGAAGGGACGCCGCGGCAACGGTTTTTGCAGCGCTCGTTGTACCAGCGTTGCGCCGAGCGATGGGCGGCGTGGTGGGAAATGCACTGGAAAGAACACACCGACGACGAGCGTTACGCTCACGTCAACCTGGCGCCCTTGGCCGATGAGCCGAACAGCGCCGAAGGTTTTCCGCACGGTCCACAGGCGCGAATTAAAGTCCGGCACAGCAATCACATTCTCGAATCCGTCCGCGACCCCAAAGCACGCTGGGTGTTCCACGATTTTGACACCGGCCGCATCAGTGAGCTGCCGGCCGATTTGCGAGTTGCCGAAAGAGGATTCGAAAGGCTCGACGACATTCTCGCCTGGGCGTCGCGCGAAGGATTCGACGTGATGGGTACGGAATACACGCCTCCAGGAAGTGAAACGTCGCACTACGTTTTGCGTGGTCTGGGACTTACCGCCTGGCAAATCGAGACCGATCGCTGGAATTCGCTGGAAACGGAAGTACGTTCTTCGAAGCCATTGAAAATGGGAACTCGCACCGACGGGTTGCTCGCCCGCTTCGACGCGGCGAATGGTCAATATGTCGCCGATGAGACTGCGACGTTCTTGTTTCAGACCCGCGAAGGCGGCTACGGCGCGATCTTCGTGGAGGTGGAAGTCCATGATGACCGTTTCAAGCCGGAGAAGCCTGCCTCGGATGACGATAACGTGAGCCCGATCTCGAAAGGACGGCGTTTCGCCTACACGCTGATCAACGGGATCGCTGCAAACGGAACTGATCGAGGGAACTAATACCGTAACGTCTCGGCCGGCTGAACCGTTCTGCCACCTGCCGACAGAACCAGGCGGGATTCCGCTCTTGGCCGTTCCGCCCGGCTGACCTCATATACTGCGCATGGCCAAGAATGAGACAGTCAGGGTGGCTGGGGCAGAGCCTGGGGCGGTGAAAACTTGGGCTTTTGGCCTGCTAGCATGGCCAGCAGGTTC
>DATLQY010000293.1:0-3587 GCA_035534975.1 Pirellulales bacterium | reverse complement strand
CCAATGGAACAACCGCCGCTCGCACTGTTCGTCGACCAGTTTGGAGTCTTCGTCGTCACTGGCGGGCTGGGCGTCAAGCAGGCGGCAGACGTCGCTGGAACCGGTGGCAATCGGGCGGCGGCGGCGAGCGCGGAAAGCGTTGATCATCAGGTTGCGGGCAATCAAGAACAGCCAGGCGCGGAACGAACCACGCTGGGCGTTGTCGTACCAGCGATCGATGGCGGCGGCGGCCGAACGGAACACCTCTTGGCTGATGTCGGCGGCGTCGGCGTCCTGAAACCCTCGCCGCCGGGCGAGCCGATAGACGAGCGGTTCGTAGATCTCCATGAATTCGGCCCATGCCCGCTCGTCGCGGCCGTCGCGGATGCGCAACAACAGGCTCTGTCGCGTGCTGGGCGGGTTGTCCATCAGGGGCGCTCCTCCTCCTCTAATACTGTTATAGACAACCCAGGGCGTGAAATCTTTCACGCGTTTTCCGGGCCACGCACCATTCGCAGCTTGCGTGCGAAGTCGCCCCGCGGGAACGGACGCGACGTAAGTCTCGATGTGGCAAGTAGAAACTACGGTTTTTCGAGGACCGCCTCGGTTCGCCGCAGCAAGTCTTCGAGAAAGGCCGCTCCCGACTCACGGCGGCCTTGACCCGTGAGCAAATGGTCGAAGAGTGAAACGGTGGGTGCGGAGTCGGTGACGCGGGAGTAGGCCAGTCCGACACCGCACGCTTTGGCGTCGCGCAGAAGGGCGACCTTCACGCGGCAGAGCCTACGGTTTTCGATTCGTCGGCTTTGCGTGGCCCGGTCGTCCACCCAAATTCCGCCCGCGGCCTGCTTTCTTCGATCCGCGTGACCCACGATTGGCCCGGCCCGAAGTACCGTCCGCCGCCTTTCGCGACTTGGGTCTCGTGTGGCTTGACCGGCCCTGGTTCGAGGGGCCGCCCGATAAGACGACCGCGGTCCGCGGCAGCCGATAAATCGGCAGTTCGCCCTGCGCCTTGTAGTCGGGATGTTCGTCGACGACCGGGATGGGTCGCCGAATCAGTTTTTCGATCGCCCTCAATTGCCCTCGTTCCGCCGATTCGCAGAAAGAGACGGCCACACCCGACGCGCCGGCGCGAGCCGTGCGGCCGATACGGTGTACGTAGGTTTCGGCGACGTTCGGCAAGTCGTAGTTGATGACGTGCGAGATGTCGTCGACGTCGAGCCCGCGCGCAGCGACGTCGGTGGCCACCAGCACCGCCGTTTGGGTCGACTTGAAGTTGCCCAGCGCCCGTTGCCGGGCACCTTGCGACTTGTTTCCGTGGATCGCCTCGGCGCGGATGCCCGAACGCGAAAGCTGTTTCACCACGCGGTCGGCGCCGTGCTTGGTGCGAGTAAAGACCAAGGTCCGCGTGGCCGGCTGGCTCCGCAGGAAGTGCGCCAGCAAGACGGGCTTCTGCTTCGTTTCGACGAAGTAGACCACTTGCTCGATGTTGTCGGCCGCGGCCGATTCGGCGGCCACCTGCACGCGGAGCGGTTCGTGCAAGATCGCGCTGGCCAGTTGCCGGATGTCGTCGGGCATCGTGGCCGAGAAGAGCAGCGTTTGCCGTTTGCCGGGCAATTGGCGTACGATCTTGCGGATGTCATGGATGAAGCCCATATCGAGCATTCGGTCGGCCTCGTCGAGCACGAAGACCTCGACGGAATCGAGCCGAAGGAACCCCTGGCCCTGCAAGTCGAGCAACCTGCCGGGCGTGGCCACCAGGATATCGACACCGTCGCGCAATGCGCGTGTTTGCGGATTCTGGTTCACGCCGCCGAAAACGACCAGCGTGCGCAGCGGCGTATGACGGCCGTAGGCCATGAAGCTGTCGCCGATCTGCGCCGCCAGCTCGCGCGTGGGCGAAAGGACCAAAGCGCGGATCGCCCGGCCGCGGCCCGGCCGCGCCGCGGCGCGTCCCAGACGTTCCAAGATCGGCAAGGCAAAGGCGGCGGTCTTGCCGGTGCCCGTCTGGGCACATCCCAATAAGTCGCGGCCCTCGAGCACATGGGGAATCGCCTGGGCCTGGATCGGCGTCGGCACGGAGTAGCCCTCGGCCACCACCGCGCGCAGAAGCGCCGGCGGCAACCCTAAATCTTCGAATCTCATCAGGTCCTTTCAATAGCGAACGGCGCGCGGCAAAAAACGCGGCGGCAAAGGGAGCACCGTGTCCAGGCGCCAGCGGAAGAGAGATCGATCGCGGTCGAGAAACAAGCTCCCGTCTCGAACAACCGCTTCGAAAAGATGCCGGCTACACGAGAAGCAACGGATGAGTGAGGACGCGCCAAACAATCCGCATCCTTCTCGCCTCTTCCAAGTGCTATCATAGCATACTTCGTTCAATTCGGCAATGGCGTGCCTGGCGGGGGTAGTGAGGCGCGGGTGGCTGGGGCAGAAGCCTAAGCGATGCCCCACTACCGGCGTCACCCGGCCCGTGGGTGCGCCTTCTCATAGGCCGCCCTCAAATTGGCCGTGCTGAGATGGGTGTAAATCTGCGTCGTCACCAGGCTCTTGTGACCCAAGAGCTCTTGCACGCTGCGGATGTCGGCGCCGCCATCCAAAAGGTGCGTGGCGAAACTATGGCGAAGCGTGTGCGGTGTGGTGCGGCGATCGAGCCCCGTCGCGGCGAGGTACTTCTCCAGTAAACGGCCGACGCTTCGGGTGGTGAGCCGACGGCCCGACTTGTTCACGAACACAGGTGCTTCGGCCCCTTGAGGTTCGTGCGAGTTGACGGTGCGGAGCTTGAGCCAGCGTGTCAACGCCTTGGCGGCGAACGAGCCGATGGGCGATAGCCGCTCACGTTTCCCCTTGCCGCGAACTCGGACGATGCCGGCGGTGAAATCGAGGTCGCCGTCGTTGAGTCCGACCAGCTCGCTGACACGCAGACCTGCGGAGTAGAGTGTTTCGAGAATTGCGCGATCGCGAAGTCCTGTCGGCTTATTGGCGGGCGGTGCCTCCAAGAGTTTGCCCAGATCGGCCGACGAGAGGAAGTGGGGCAGCGACCGGCTTTTACGCGGGTTGCGCAGCGGCTTTGCCGGGTTCGTCTTGGTCCAGCCTTCGCGTTGGCCGAAGCGAAAGAAGCTGCGGAGCGATGCCAGCCGCCGCGCGACGGTCGTCTTGGCGTAACCCTGCTGGTGCAATCCTGAAATGTAGCCTCTCAAGTCAAGCGTCGTAAGCCCGCCGGGTTCCGGCGCAGAACCATAGCGCTCGGTCAGGTGCGCCGTGAGCGCCGCGAGATCCTCGCGGTAACTCTTGATCGTCAGCGTCGAAGCGTTGCGCTCGACCCGCAGGTACTGCAAGAAGCGCGCGATGGCGGTCTCCATAAGAAACGACGACCCGCCTTCTAAAGAACCTCGTCCGAATCCGTCGGCAAGGAGAGATCGAATCGGTGGGAACGAGTGTGCGGGGGGGGCGGTTGCGTATGGGCCGCTTCCTGGCGGATCTTCTGGCTCAGTACGGCCGCGTCGTACCAGGTGAAGCTCAGCTCGGGGTTCGAAGCGTACCGCCCAAGCACCCGAAGCGTCTCGGCCCGGCTGGCATCGTCGTACAGGAACACATAGCGCTCGGCGCCTTTG
>DATLQY010000292.1:0-3775 GCA_035534975.1 Pirellulales bacterium | reverse complement strand
CCGTTGGCGAATCGGGGGTAAAGAGGCGCTTCCATGAAAGCGAGCATTTCGTCCGGATTCCGCCGATGCTTGGTGGTGACCGTAGTGTTGGCCGTCGTCATGGGCGGAGAATTCGCCGCGGCCCAACCCTCCTCGCGGCGGTCGTCGCCGGCCGCTAGCGTGGGTGGATCAGAAAACTTTGGCCCAAGAAACTCCGGCGCGTCCGAGGGGAATGAGCGACTTCCCTCGCCGTCCGTGCTCGACGGCACCCTATTTGCCGCTGAGGGCGATTCCTCCGGTCCCGGCGGCCTCAGTTTCATTACGGATCAGGGGAAATCTGGTCCTGGCGAGGTCCGGTTTGCCAGCGGTGACGGGCCAGTCGCACGAACGGCGTCGCAGCCCGGCCCCAGCCTTCAAGCCCCACCCCGGCGCGGATCGTCGCTGGGTCGAGTGCCGGAGAGCGGCGGCATGAATTTCGGGGATTCCGAGGGCCTCCGCGGCCCGGTGCTGGCGGCGCCACGCCAGCGAAGGTCGCAACTGGGCAAGGAAGGCTTGGGTGGTGCCCCCAGAACGGATGAGCCCGAGACGCCCCAAACCCCCTACCGCCCGGATATGCCCCCTCGGAGCCGTAAGGTCGTGACCGAATTCAGCGACGGCCTCACCTGGAAAACCGAGGACGATTTTTTCGCGTTGACGTTCCACAATCTGACCCAACTCGACTTGCGAACGTTCAACCCCACCGCCCCCGGCGGAGCCTTGGCCGACAACTTCGTCATCCCTCGCCAGCGTTGGTATTTCGTGGGCCATGTCTCGCCCAATGTCGACTTTTACACGGTCATCAACCGCGGCTACGGCAGTTTGGACCTGTTGGATTCGTTCGCGGATTTCAACTTCGGAAAGATCGAAAAGGACAAGTTCCAGCTCCGCGTCGGGCGGATGAAAACACCCTACACCTATGAATACATCAAGATCTCCGAATCCGACCTGATCGCCGCGGAGCGTTCGGTGTTCGTCGGCAACCTCGCCCCGAACCGCGAAGTCGGCGCCATGGCGCACGGAAGAATCGTCGACGAGAAATTGGAGTACGCGCTGGGCGTGTTCGACGGTCCGCGCCGCTCGTTCCAGGATTTCAACAACAGCAAAGACCTGTTCGCGTTCATCAACGCCAGGCCGTTTTCGAAGGGCGATTCGGACCTGCTCAAACAGCTCAACCTTTCGTGCTCGGTCAATGGCGGCCACGAGAACAACCCCTTGCAGCCGGCCGCCCTGCGGACCGCCAACGACCAATCGCCCTCAGCGACCGTCGGCAACGTCTCACCGACGTTCTTGACTTTCAACCCGACCGTGATGGAGAACGGATCACGGTTGCAATGGGCGGGCGACGTCGCCTATTACTACAAGAGCCTGGGCATTCTGGCGGAATACGAGGGCGGATTCCAGGATTACACGGCCTCCGCCACAAGTGCCCGCACGCGCGTGCCGATGAGCGGGTACTCCGTGGCGATGTTCTATTTCTGGACACGAGAGCAGATCACTCGTCGCGTGTACCTGCTGGAGCCGCGGGAACCGTTCGGTACGGTCGCTACCGGCGGCCGGCGGGGTCGGGGGGCCATCGAGCTTTTCAGCCGCTTCGCCAACCTGCACCTGGGCAGCAGTGTGTTCGCCGGCGGCCTCGCCAACCCCGCGCTCTGGAGCAATACGGCGAACGTCACCGACACGGGTGTCAACTGGTACTTGAACCATTACACCAAGCTGACGTTCGACTGGCAGTACTCCGACTTCGGCAAGCCCGTCTCACTGTCGGCGACCAAGTCGGCGAGCTTCATGAACCTGTTCTGGCTCCGCACGCAGATCTTCTTTTGAAATTCGCCAAGCTGCGATGGATACCTCAGAACGCAGCCTGGGCTCGCATGGCGAAAATGTCGGTGTTGCTTTCGACGCGCTGAGGGCTATCCAGGAAGGCGTGGATGTAATTGAACTGCAGTTTCGCATTGGCGTGCATGTACCAATTGACCCCGAGCGTCACATCGGTAAGTTGGCCCCCTTGCACGTTGCGGCTGTTCAGGTCGATCCACGAAGCTCTCGCGGCGACTTCCCATGCGCCCTTGCCGCGTTGGCCGCCTCTGAGCCAAAAGAAGTTCTCGAATGGCTTGATGGCGCTCAACACGCCCGCCGGGCGATTGTAGGGGCGGTGTTCCCCTGTCAGAAAGTAGGCAACCTGCGCATACGCACCGGGCAGCGCCAACACGGGCCCGCCAATCTGCTTGGCGACCACCGCCATGGCCTCCGCCTGGAAGTTGAACGAACCCCAGGAGCCGGCCAATTCGCTGCCGACCAGATGATAGTCGTATACGTTCAACGTGCCGGTATCGACGAATAGCGGCGTGCTGTCGAGCGGTCCGGGCTGAGCGTTCCCGCTTGTCCCTACGGCGCCACCTGTGCGTTGCGAGCCGACGAAAAACTCGGTGGACTGGCGAAACCGCACCTGGTGATAGTCCGGCACAGTGTATTCGTAGCCGCCGCCGAGGTGCAGGTAATAACGTCCCTCGGACAGCACGTCGTAGTACGGCAACCAGGTCAAGCGGCCCGTGCCGGAGTAGCCCCCGGCGACGGCGATATCGCCACCGTAGGGGTCCGTGTTGGCTCGCGAGACAGCCGCGGCCCAGGTGAATGTCTCCGTCTCATTGACGTGGTAAGCCATGACGCCCGTACGGCGGAAAGGAGCGAAGGTGTTTACAGGCAAGGCTCTTTCGAGGAAAGTGAGTTGGCGAACGCTGCGCAACGCATCGAGGCTGAAAGGCTGGCGAAAGTATCCGACACGGACGGCCCCGATACCCGGCAGTTGTGTCACCTCCATCCAGACATCGCGAAAGGTGGGATGCCCGATCAGGGCAAAGTCGAATTCCACGAGGAAATTGATGTTTTCCGCAATGCTGCCAAGCGCCGTAAGTCGGGCGCGACGGAAATCGCTGCCGTCCTGGATGCGGCCTAAACTCTGTAGACTGGCAGGATCCTGGTGGAAAAAACCGGTGTCGGCCTGGAAGAAACCGCTGAGCGACGCTGGCGGCAGGGTTGTCGGGCCACCTGAACGCGGGGCGAATGGTTGAAAGCCGCTTGGGTCGCGGCCGGGAAAGATCACACCCCCCTGCAGCTCGCCCGATTGCAGACCGCGTCGGAGCATGTTGATTTCCCCTTCGGCGGCCTGCATTCGTGTAGAAAAGTCTTCCCCTTCATCGGTTTCCATGTCGGATGGCGGGCTGTCTTCCGAGTCGGATGATTGGGGCCTTTGGGCGACCGTTTGCGTTTGGGAAGTTGGATCGCTGGTCTGCCCACAAAGCGGCTCGGCCTGTGCGACCGTGGCCGCAAGCACGAGTCCGAGCGTCAAATTCCTGTTCACGGTGGACAAATCCCAAACGTCCGAAATGGCGGCCGATTGCTGTCCCGAGGACCGCCACCCAAGGGGTTGAACGTTTAGCAGAAACGGGCATTGGAGACAACGGCAGCCGACGGTCCGACGGCTTTGCGATGATGCCCAATGAATTGTACGGGTTCTTGTTCATGACCGGCCCATCATCGGCTCGCGACGGACGATCGGAAGAGCCCAGCGTGGAAGTCCGACTCAGTCACCGCGGCGCGGCTGTTGTTGGCGATCCGCGTCCGGCGCTTCACCCAACGACCTGTTCTGGCTCCGCACGCAGATCTTCTTTTGAAATTCGCCAACCCATCACACAGCGCGGACCATATATCCTATTCTCCGCCCGCCAAAGGTAGGATAACCCCGTGGGGCAGGTTTCCA
>DATLQY010000291.1:0-4751 GCA_035534975.1 Pirellulales bacterium | reverse complement strand
CGCACTTCGTCGTTGTCGAAATAGGCCCGCGCGCGGGGGCAAAAGGCGGGGATGCCTCGCCTTTCGAGGGCCTCAATGTAGTGTCCGCTGTGTTCCAGGCGGACGCTGCGCAGGAGCAATGCGACCTGGCTGTAGTCGGCGATGATCGCCTGCGATTTGAGGAAGGCCACCAGGTCGGCGAAGCGTTCGGCCTCGTCGCGTTCGTCGTTGCCCCAGATGGCGACGACGGGCTGGTAGTGGCCGTGGTCGCTCCGCTCGTCGGGCACGATCGTCTTGTCGTGCCGGAACGGCAGACCGACGAGGTTCGACCAGTCGGCCGAGGCCATCCAACGGTCGTAGGCTGCGACGATGCCCCGGTGCGAGCGGTAGTTGGTCGTGAGCTTTGCCACGGAGCAGTTGGGAACACGGTCGGTGAACTCCAGGATGTTGCGAACCGTCGCCCCCCGGAAACGGTACAAGCTTTGGTCCTCGTCACCCACCACGCACAGGTTGCGGTGCCCCTTGGTCAGCTTGAGAAGGAGCTGCTCCTGGATAAAGTTCGTATCTTGGTACTCGTCGACCATCACGTACTTCGCATCGCGCGCAACGCGGTCGAGTAGCTCCGAGTTCTGCAACAGCTCATGCACCAGCTTCTGTTGATGGGCGAAATCGAGCCGATTGTCGGCGAACAGCGCCTGGCGGTAGGCCAGGTAGGCGCGGCCGAGCGCCTGCAAGAATGGGTCGGGGTCGGACGCGAGCCGTTCGGCGTCGACCAGCTCCTCAGTGATCTTGTTGAAGTAGCCGACCAGGCCCTGGATGGCCGTCCACTTGGTGGACCATTTGCCCAAGTAAGGCGGACTCGCGTCTTCGCCGGCGATTTCCTTGAAGTGCTCGAAGATGAACAGGAGCTGGGTCAGCTCGTCGAGCGTTTCGTAATTGTTGCCGAGCGGCGTGCGGTGGCGGTGCAAGGTCAAGAGCCGGTTGCAGAGGCCGTGGATGGTCGAGACCTTGAGCTCGGAGAGGTCGGCCGTGTAGGCGACCTTGCGGGCGGCGGCCGACATGCGGTCGCGCAGCTCGAAGGCCGCCTTTTCGGTGAACGTGCAGAGCACCAGTTCCCGGGGCACGACCTTGCCCAAGAGCAGCAGGTTCATGGCCCGCAACACGAGGCTGAAGGTCTTGCCCGAGCCGGGGCCGGCGATCACCAGCAGGGGCCCGTCGCAGTGAGCGACGATTTCTCGCTGGGCGTCGCTCATCTTGGGGTACTCGCGCAGGATCTCGGCCGCGATCGTCACAGCAGGCCCTCGCGACGGAAACTGAACGTGCGATCGGTCGTAACGATCAGGTGGTCGAGCACCTTGATCTGCACCGTGGTGGCGGCCAGCACCAGGGCCCGGGTGAGCACCTTGTCGTGGTCGCTGGGCTGAACGTCGCCCGTGGGGTGGTTGTGGGCAAAGACCAGCGCGGCCGCGTTGCGTCGCAGCGCGGCCTCGATTACCCGCCGCGGATAGACGGCGGCACGATCGACCGTGCCCTCTTCCATCGTCTCGACGCCGTCGCGCAGCAGCCGATAGCCCGAATCGAGGTAGCCTACTTCGAAAACCTCGTTCGAAAGCGCACCGATACGGGATCGCCAAAACCGTGACAATACCTCGGAATCGGCGAAGGAGCTTCGCTCTTCCGCCGCCTGTTGTAGATAAAGGCTGGCGGCCTCGCGGATGATGCGAAGGGCGACCGGGGTAACCTCTCCGATTCCCTTGACCTGCCTCAGTTCGTCAACCGGAGCGTCGAGAATCGAACGAAGGTTTCCGAAGCGGTCGATCAGGGCCTTGGCGGGCTTTTTCACGTCCGACCGCGAGATGGCCAAGGTCAGGAGCAGTTCAACGACTTCATAGTCGGCGAGTCCATCGAAGCCCGACTTCAGGAAGCGCGCGCGGAGGCGATCGCGATGGCCGTGATAGTGAGGCGTCTCGGGTTTCATCGTTCGAAATCCCCCAACCAATATCCGCCGACCGCCGGCAAATCGGTTGTGGTAAACTGTGCTCAAACAACGGATTATGACCAGTCGGCTTGCTGAACGCCAGCAGCCAAGGTTTCGGTTTTTGGTCGGTTTCGTAAGCCAGCGGCGTTTCAGCGATCATCTCGTTTGTTAGCCGCTCCAATTGGCGCTCGACTTTTCGACGCTCGCGATGAAAGGCGTCGAGATCCCCGCGCTTGACCGTGCCGATCTCCTTCTCGCGCTCGGGGGCATGCTGGTGCGGAACGTGTCATCGCCAACGGAAGACTTTCATTCAACTTCGGCGCCGACGTCGATTTTTTCCGGATTGGACGCTTGACAACCACCGCAGTAATATATACAAAAGTATATGTTATAGATACATCAGGGCACTACTGTACAGGAGCATTCAAAATGACGACCACAGAATCATTTCCGAGCCCCGACGGGACAAATTCACCTGCCGACGACACGAATTGGCCAAACCCATCGCCGAGCGCGGGCATGCCCGTGGGTGCCGACCCAAAACCAACTCCGAATGCCGCCGGAGCCACGCCGTCGCAGGCGACGGCGCTATCGAATTTGGCGGCAGGGGCTGTACTTTGGCACACCGCCGACGGTACGGCCTATGCGACGATCGAAGTGCAAACCTGGCATGAGCATTGGCGGTTACGCAGCCGCGCGTTTGCCCAGTGGCTTGCCCGGCGACACTACGACATGCACCATAACGCCCCCAACTCCAACGCCCTGGCCGATGCGCTGGCCGTGCTCGAAGCGAAAGCGAAGTTCGAGGGGCAAGAACACCAGGTCTTCTCACGCGTGGCGGGCCACGAGGGACAAATCTACCTCGACCTGGCCGACCGGCGTTGGCGCGCCGTGGCCATCGGGCCGGGGAAGTGGAGCATCGTCGAGCGGCCGCCCGTGCGCTTCCGCCGCGCCAACGCCGTGCTCGCGCTACCCGAGCCTAAGCCCGGCAAGTCACTCGAACATTTGCGCCAGTTCATCAACGTCGACGACGACGATTGGCCGTTGGTCGCCTCATGGCTGGTGGCGGCGCTGCGCCCCGCCGGACCGTACCCGATTTTGTTCCTGTACGGCGAACAGGGGAGCGGCAAGAGTACGCAAGCGCGCGTGCTGCGGGCATTGGTCGACCCGAACTCGGCCCCGTTGCGCGCCTGCCCCAAGGAAGCGCACGACCTGGCCCTGGCGGCGCACAACGGTTGGGTGATCGCCCTGGACAACCTGTCGCGATTGCCCGGCTGGCTATCGGATGCCCTTTGCCGGCTTTCAACGGGGGGCGGGTTCGCCACACGGACTCTCTTCGAAAACGAAGAGGAGACGATCTTCGACGCGCAGCGGCCGGTGTTGGTGACGGGTATCGAAGATCTCGCCAGCCGCGGCGACTTGCTCGACCGGGCGCTGGTCGTGCAATTGCCCGTCATTCCACCAGGCCGCCGACGGACGGAGGCCGAATTCTGGCGGGAGTTCGAGCAGGAGCGCCCTTGGCTGGTGGGGGCGCTGGCCGAGGCGGCGGCGACCGCGCTGGCGCGGCTCGCGACGGTGCGGCCGCCCGAGTTGCCGCGTCTGGCCGACTTCGCGCAGTGGGCCGCAGCCGCGGAGCCGGCATTGGGCTGCGCCCCCGGTACGTTCGAGCGGCTTTACGCACGGCACAACGAGGCAATCAGCCTGTTCGCGCTGGAATCGAGCGCGATCGCCGTGCCGATTCTCAAGCTCGTTCGCCCGGGACCGTGGCGCGGCACCGCGTCGGAATTGCTGGCCGCGCTCGATCAAAAGGCGGTTGCCGCTGAGCGCCGGCGGTCCGACTGGCCAAGGGGCTTAGCGCAATTCTCGGGGCTGTTGCGGCGCATCGCCCCCAACCTGCGCGCTTTTGGGATCCTGGTCGAGTTCACTCGCGACGGACACGAGCGACAGCGCCTGATCGAATTGCGGCTTGACATAGGTTAGGCTTGGGGTGCGCTACATCGGGGGTTGCCAGCCGACCGACGTTATTCGGTTTTCGTTCCGCCACGACGGAGCTTGCCTCCGTCGAGCGATGATTGATAGCTAAAGCCGAGTGTCGATCGCAAGCATTTTTCCGCTCTTCGATTTTGCGTTCGCTGCCGCCAGAGGCGGCAGCGAACGCAAACTGGGAGAGTGGAAGGGGAATTGGGCTGGCGCTGGTAGAATTCAATCAGCGCTCCACCGGGGCGAGCCCGGCGGTGGCGGAAACATTGGGAACGGCAAGATTCCGAGATTTACTCCAGCGGCAGGGGATGAGACCTTGCAAAGAGGACTCGGTGGCTGGCGGCAGAGCCCGCCAGAGGCGGATTTCGCCACCGGCTCAACGTCAGCCCCGGCCGGATAGCGACCGGGGCATCGCTTAGGCTCGGCCCCAGCCACCGCTGCGGACGCTGGCGATCTTGCCCGCGGACGCTGCTGAACGCGCGATGGCAAGGCATGTTCCGCCTACGAAGCTGGTCACAAGTCGATGGCCTGCAGGAAGTTGTGTTCGATGCATCAGTGCAAGCGGACGCTGCGGACGCTGCGGACGCTGAAATTCCTAACTTCCTGGCAGTGGGGAGGGGGGTGGGAAGGATGAAGGCTGAAGGATGAAAAACAAAAGATTGGGCAGGGCATAGGCTCTGGACAATCCTCGTCCCAAGCGCCTTCAAGACGCTCATCCGCCGGGGTAAGGTGCTCAACTGGCGGGGTAAGGTGCTCAACTGGCGGGGCAAGGAGCTCAACTGGCGGGGCAAGGTGCTAAACTGGCGGGGCAATG
>DATLQY010000290.1:0-2467 GCA_035534975.1 Pirellulales bacterium | reverse complement strand
ATTCTCGATCCCCCAAATGAAAGTGAATTAGTGTCGCTTTGGGAGCTGCATCGCCGCTGGGGAGGTCACGTCGTTTGCTTCTCCAAGCGCGACGATTCCGAATAGAGGGAGGCCGCGGAGTGGCGATGCTTGCTCGATGCGCGATATCGGTAGAGGGGCGGGTGGTTCCGCGCGCGCACCGCGACCTGCCGGTTGTTGAAGGGCCTTCGCTTCGTTTCGTGCCGCTGTCGGAGACGTTCCGCGGCTACCTCTCTCGAACGCCGCTGGCCTACGCGATGTTCAGGTCCGCGGAATGTCGCGAGTTGGCGCGGCTGAGTATCGTCCGGCCGACGCTCGATTTGGGCTGCGGCGTCGGAGAAGTCGCCGAGTTCTCACTCGCTCGGACCGGAGCGGAGCGCGCATGTGACGTGGGAGTTGACTTGTTGGCCGATCGCCTCGCGAAAGCGCGGCGAAGCGGCGGTCACGCGTTTTTAGCAAAGGCGGACGCCGCTGAACTCCCCTTGGCCAACGCGAGTTTCGCCTCAGTGGTTGCGGTGAGCGTCTGCGAGCACTTCGCTGACCCAGGGCGCGCGTTGGCAGAGGCATATCGGGTTCTGCTCCCAGGTGGAAAATTCGTGGTCACAATCGTTCTGGCCGATTTTCATCGGTACATGTTCTATCCTCGTGTTTGCGAGCGCTTGGGACTGCGGTGGCTGGCTCGACGGTATCGGCGGCTCAACGACCATGCTTTTGGCCATCAAAAACTGCAAGGCCGTGACCAATGGACCAGAATGATCACGGTAGCGGGCTTCAAGATCGTCGATTGCCGCAACATCGTTCCTCCACGGCTGACGTATTGGTTTGATTTTTGGCTCTTGACCGCGTGGCCTTACAAGTTGATGCAATGGCTTGGCATGCGGCCGCTCGTCTGGCGGCCGAAATGGGTCCAGGATTGCTGCTGGCGATGGTTCGAGTCGCTCCTGGACGACTCCGAGACCGAAGGTAGCACGCTTTTCGTCGTCGCCGAGAAGCCGGGAGCATGAGGATACCATTGGTGGAAATCGCGAACACGCCACAAGTCTTCGACTTCCAGGCCATTTGCTTACTCGCTTTTCCAAGGAAGCCATAATGAGAACTCCTGGCAGATTAGCCCGGCGACGGGCGTTCACGCTGATGGAACTGCTGGTGGTGATTTCCATCATTGGCATGCTGATGTCGCTCTTGCTGCCGGCCGTGCAAGCCGCGCGCGAAGCCGCCCGCCGCGCCCAGTGCCAGAACAACCTCAAGCAACTGTCTCTGGCGGTGGACGGGTTCCATGGCGCCCATAACCGTTTTCCGCCCGGTCGATTCGGCGGTCCATACGGCGTCGGAAAGGCGTCGCGCGCGTGGAGTTGGCAGGCCCAGGTGCTGGCCTACCTGGAACGCCGCGACCTGTATGACTTGGGGCGTATCCGCGACGAGACGATCGAGCAGAGCATCGCAACCTCCAAAGGCTTGCAAGTCGTGCTTTGCCCCGATGCCGCGTCACTGGCGGAAGGGCCGCGCACCGATGCCGGAAACCTCGTCGGGCTGCCCGTCGGCCGATCGACGTACAAGGCCGTGAGCGGCTCCAATTGGGGCGTCGACACCACGCAGCCCGTCAGCCAAAGGCTCGCCACTTCTTGGCCGAACCTGGGGACGAATGGATCTTACGACGGTGTGGATAACGCCGACGGCCCGATGTTTCGCTCGGACTACGCCTTGCGACGCGGTAAGGACAACATCTCCGACGGGACGAGCAATACCTTGCTGATCGGCGAGGATGTGCCCGAGGCGAACATTTGGGTGTCGTGGCCGTATGCCAATAACGCGTACGGAACCTGCGCCATACCGCCGAACGTCTGGTCGTTTCCACCGGTCGACTGGCCGAATACCTGGGGTTTTCGCAGCCGCCATCCAGGCGGACTCAATTTCGCTTTGGCTGACGGCTCGGTGCGTTGGGTCGGTGACGCGGTTGCGCTCAGGGTTTATCGCGCGTTGGCGACGATCAAGGGCGAAGAGTTGGTCGGTGACGACGGTTGGCACTGACGAGTCTACGGCGAGGAACCTCATGTTCCCCTCACTGAGCGCATTTTCGCCGCCGACGGTGGCGAGCTCGCGCCCTTGGCTCGTCGGCGTCGCGTGCCTTTTGCCGTTCGGACCGCTGCTTTCCCCAAATGATGATGTGCTGCCGTACTTTGCTTGGTCGGACTACTTGGCCTACCAGCTTCCGGTACACGAATTCATCCGCGCCGAACTGCTTCGCGGCGAATTTCCGCTTTGGATTCCGTGGCTGGCCAATGGAACGCCACTTCACGCCAACCAGCAGGTGGGGGTGTTCTACCCGCTTTGGCTCGGCCTACTGGCCATCGCGCCTGCGAATCAGGCGCTGAAGGTCGGACTGTTCCTGCATTTGGCCGCTTGCTTCGCGGGGCAATATCGTCTGGCGCGTGTACTGGGCGTCGGCACG